>CAZUZZ010000097.1:0-6512 GCA_964625055.1 uncultured Bacteroides sp.
GGATACGATATACTTAACTCGAACAAAAAATGCGGATATCCGCAAAAATCATTCAAGAGGTGCGTATGGTTATCAAACGAGACAGATATCTGAAAAAGCTGATATCAAAAAAGGAGAATGGTCTGATCAAAGTGATTACCGGGATCAGAAGATGCGGAAAGTCATATTTGCTGTTTAATCTGTATCATGAATATTTGAATTCTATCGGTATTTCAGACACTAATATTATTGAACTTGCACTGGATGAGATTACGAACGCGAGATATCGCAACCCAATGGAATTGGATGCTATTATACGAGCGCAAGTTACGGATAAGAGCCAAAAATATTATGTGTTTATTGATGAGATTCAAAAAGTGTCCGAAATGCAAAACCCTTATGTGGATGATGAAACCGCAAAGATAGGATTCGTAGATGTTCTTTTGGGATTGATGAAAATACGAAACGTGGATCTGTATGTTACCGGTAGTAATTCCCGGATGTTATCATCGGATATTCTGACGGAATTTAAGGATCGCGGAGATGAGATCAGAGTAAATCCATTGACATACAGTGAGTTTTACGCTGCGTTTGACGGCGAAAAGAGATATGCCTGGAAGCAGTATTATACCTATGGAGGTATGCCGCTTGTCCTTTCTAAGAAAACCCATGAGGAAAAGAGCAAGTATTTGAAGGACTTGTTTGCTAAAACGTATCTTTCGGATGTGTTGGAGCATAATCGGATTCTTAATGAACAGATGGTACTGGAGGATTTACTGAATATTGTTTCTTCCTCAGTCGGCTCTCTTACAAATCCGACAAAGCTGGCTAATACCTTTCAAAGTGTGAAGCAGATAGCCATCAACTCTAATACGATCAGCAAATATTTGGATTTCTTTATTGATGCATTTATCATGTGTAAGGTATTCAGATACGATATTAAGGGAAAAAGGTATATGGATACGCCGCTCAAATATTATTTTACGGATATCGGGCTGCGGAATGCACGATTGAATTTCAGACAACAGGAAGAAAATCACATAATGGAGAATGTGATTTTTAATGAACTGCTGGTGAGAGAATATAATGTAGATGTGGGTGTGGTAGAGTATAACTGTCAGGATGGAAACGGAAAGAAGATGCGGACGCAGCTGGAGGTTGACTTTGTTGCAAATAAAGAAAGCAAGCGTTATTATATTCAATCGGCATTATCTATTGACAGTGAGGAGAAAAAGGCACAGGAAATCAATTCGCTGCTGAGGGTAGCGGATTCGTTTAAGAAGATAGTAGTTGTGAAAGATGATATTATGCCCTGGCATGATGATAATGGCATCTTGTATATTGGAATTGAGCAATTCTTATTAGACGAAAATGCGGTTGACATTTGATTAAAGAAAGGAACCGACAGCATGACAGACTATTTAGTACGGGCCACCGCGGCGGACGCGCAGATACGCGCTTTTGCGGTGACTTCAAGAGAACTGGTGGAGTACGCAAGGGCGGCTCACGATACCAGTCCGGTGGTGACAGCGGCGCTGGGAAGGCTTATGACGGGCGCATTGATGATGGGGAGTATGTTGAAGGGGGAGCAGGATATCCTGACGCTCCAGATAAGCGGCGACGGGCCGGTACACGGTCTTACAGTGACGGCGGACGCTGCCGGGTATGTGAAGGGCTATGCGGACAATCCGCAGGCGATGATGCCGCCAAACAGCGCAGGGAAGCTGGATGTAGGCGGTGTGATCGGTGCGGGTGTTCTGCGTGTCATGAAGGATATGGGGCTGAAGGAGCCTTACGCTTCCACCATTGCCCTGCAGACCGGTGAGATCGGGGATGATCTGACCTATTATTTCGCTGTTTCTGAGCAGGTGCCCTCTGTGGTGGCGCTGGGCGTGTTGATGAACCGGGACAATACTGTGAGACAGGCGGGCGGCTTTATCCTGCAGTTGATGCCTTTTACGTCGGATGAGGTGATCGACCGGCTGGAGCAGAAGCTTTCCCAGATTCAGTCTGTGACGGCTCTGTTGGAGGCAGGGCATACCCCGGAGGAGCTTTTGGAGATCGTGCTGGGAGAGTTTGGGCTTACGGTCACGGACAGGCTGCCGGTGTCCTTTCACTGCGACTGCAGCAGGGCGCGGGTGGAGAAGGTGCTCTTAAGTCTTGGGGAAAAAGATCTGCAGGAGCTGATCGACGAGGGTAAAGAGGTGGAACTGCACTGTCATTTTTGCAATAAGAACTATATTTTCCCGGTGGAGGAGATTGAGATGCTTGTGAAAGCGGCTGATGCAAAGAACAAGGCAAGAACACGAGATTAAAACGAGATTTAATGATTGCGAGATGAGACAGAAAAAAACGAAATAAAGAACGAAAAGCGGAAGCCGAAATGAGAAGGAATGTCATTAAAAATCGAACGTGATTTTAAGGTGCATATGGATAAAGTGTTGATAAACAGGGAAAAGTAAAGGATACAGAAAAGCGGAGAACGGACAGGAGTAGAGAATGGAGGAAAATGAAAATAACGGGAATTATGTAAAAAGAATAGAACCCGTTTTGAGGATCGTTTGTTGCGTTGCCTTTGATGGGAGAAGGGATGGAAGTAAAAGAGGCACCTGTTACTGAAAGAAAATGGAAGGAGCCTTTGATTTTTACCGCTGGCCAGAAAGTGCAAAAACTAAAGGAAGATTTAACATAAAAATATAGTCGGTATTTTGAATTTTGCAAGATTGAAACAGCGAATGCAGGAAAATGAAGAGAATGCCGTGTTTACAAGGGAAAATGTATATAAAATAACGAGTGATAACATAAAAATAACGGATAATATATAACAGAAAACATGGTTTTTTGAAGCACTGAAGAGAGAAATGAGCGGCTTGGGTCGTTTAAAGACAGATATAAGAAAGGACTTATAAGATATGAAACAGGGATTTATAAAAGTGGCGGCGGTGACGCCCAAGATCAAGGTGGCCGATCCTGACTGCAATGCAAAGGAAATCAGTAAGGAAATCGTGCAGGCCACGGAGCGTGGAGCGAAGATCATCGTCTTTCCGGAACTGTGTCTTACGGGATATACCTGCGGCGATCTTTTTTTGCAGGAACTTTTGCTCACGCGGGCGATGGAAGCGCTCTCGGAGGTGGCGGGGTCCACGGAGGGGAGCGATGCATTGGTTTTCGTGG
Organism: uncultured Bacteroides sp.; assembly: GCA_964625055.1. Lineage (GTDB taxonomy): Bacteria > Bacillota > Clostridia > Lachnospirales > Lachnospiraceae > UBA3282. The sequence continues at coordinate 3,154 of CAZUZZ010000097.1, forward strand.
GGCTGCCCCTTGTCAAAAACAATAAACTTTATAACGTAGCGGCTGTTTTGCAGGATGGAGAGGTGCTTGCTTTTATTCCGAAGCGGTATATTCCTTCTTATGCGGAATTTTATGAGACGAGACATTTCACGCCCGGGAACACTGTGCCGGAGCCTTTCTATTATGAGGGCAAAGAGGTGCCCTTCGGTACGGACATCCTGTTTCAGGTGGATGCGGTGCGGGGATTGACGGTGGGATGCGAGATCTGTGAGGATATCTGGGCTCCACAGTCTCCGGGGACGATCCATGCGCTGGCGGGTGCCACTTTGATCGTGAATCTCTCCGCTTCCAACGAGACGGTAGGGAAGGATGTCTATCGGGAGATGTTGGTGAAATCTGCCAGCGCCAAACAGATCACTGCCTATGTTTACTGCTCTGCGGGAGAGGGTGAGTCTACGCAGGATCTGGTGTTCGGAGGACACAATATCATTGCGGAGAACGGAACGGTGCTGGCGCAGGCAAAGCGTTTTGCATCGGAGGCGGTCTACGCCGATGTGGATATTCACAGGCTGTGTCATGAGCGGCGCAGAATGAGTACCTATCAGGGGGATGCTCTGCGGGAGCACGGGATATTACTTGTTCATATGGAAGAGGAAGAAACTCTGTTGACAAGGCAGTTTTCGTCCAGACCTTTTGTGCCGGAGCAGACGGCGGAGCGGGAGAAGCGCTGCGATGAGATTCTGTCGATTCAGTCTTATGGCCTTAAGAAACGTTATGAACATACGGGCTGTCAGTCGGCAGTTTTGGGGATTTCGGGAGGACTGGACTCCACCCTGGCGCTTCTTGTGACGGTGCGGGCTTTCGATATGCTGGGCCTAGACCGAGATAAAATAACATCTGTTACAATGCCCTGTTTTGGCACTACGGACAGAACCTATGACAATGCCTGCAAGCTGGCGCGGCTGTTAAAGACCACCCTGCGTGAGGTGGACCTTAAGGAGTCGGTAAAGCTGCACTTCCGGGATATCGGGCAGCAGGAAGACTGCCATGACGTGACCTACGAAAACGGTCAGGCCAGAGAGCGGACCCAGGTGCTTATGGATATTGCCAACCAGACGGGCGGTCTGGTCATCGGGACCGGAGATATGTCGGAGCTGGCCTTAGGATGGGCCACTTACAATGGAGATCATATGTCTATGTACGGTGTAAATGCGGGAGTGCCTAAGACGCTGGTGCGTCATCTGGTGCGCTACCATGCGGACACCTGTGGCGATGAGTCGCTCAGAGCCTTATTGATGGATATTCTGGATACGCCTGTAAGCCCCGAGCTTCTGCCGCCGGTAGACGGTGTGATTGCGCAGAAGACCGAGGATCTGGTGGGGCCCTACGAGCTGCATGATTTCTTCTTATATTATATGCTGCGCTGTGGGTTTGCACCCGCGAAGGTCTACAGGGTGGCCTGCATGGCCTTTGCGGGAATTTATGACAATGATGTCATATTGAAGTGGATCAAGGTCTTTTACAAGAGATTTTTTGCGCAGCAGTTCAAGCGGTCCTGCATTCCGGATGGCCCTAAGGTGGGTAGTGTGGCGCTCTCTCCCAGAGGGGATCTGCGTATGCCTTCCGATGCCTGCGCCGGGATCTGGCTGCAGGAGCTTAGTGAGCTGTAGACTCCTCATCCCCATTCTCATAAGCCTTTTCCAGCGACGTGGTGATGGCGTCCAAGAGGATCATAGAGGTGTATTTACTGTCGTCAGGGTATGTAATTCCCTCCAGACTCTGATTTTTGATGATCTGATCGGCGAGATCCTCGAAGGAGGGCTGGATGAGAGGATACATGGTCGTGACAGCCTCATCCAGGTTGACGAGCCGGATGGCGTTAATATTTTTTTCGTCCACGGTCACCTCGATCTCTACAACGTTGTCATTTAAGATCAGAGAGGTCGTGTATACGCCGGGCACATAGGAGTCCGTGGTAGACTGCGTCACGGTGGACATGGTTTCCTGCTTTTCCTCCTTGGGCAGAAACATGATGATGAGCAGGATGATAAAAAGAATACCGAGAGCAGCAAAGATGCCGGTATATATCAACTCTTTTACGTGAAGCACGACAATTTTGGTCTTAGAACTCATACAAATATCCCCACAGTGATTCTTTTTTTACAGTTTATGTGGGACGGCTCAGGTTTATGCGTTGGTTTTTGTGGCAGGGCAGGGCCTGAGAGTTGACAAAAGAATCGAATACTTGGTATGATGGTACGGAACAAGGGCGTTCTCATAGGGATAGAACGCCCTTGTCGTATGTATGTACGCGCATAAGCATTTCGAGCCTGCTTATGCGCTGAAGGACAAGGGAAAGGCAGGTATCGCATGAGAAAAGACTATCGAAAGCAGGATATCATAAAGCTGGTCGAGGAGGAGGACGTAGAGTTTATCAGGCTGCAGTTCACAGACATTTTCGGCAACCTGAAGAATGTGGCGGTGACGGCGAGCCAGCTGGAAAAAGCGCTTGACAATGACTGTAAGTTTGACGGCTCCTCGATCGAGGGCTTTGCAGACGTGGAGGAATCGGATATGTATCTGTATCCCGATTACAGCACGCTGGAGATTTTTCCTTGGAGGCCTCAACAGGGTAAGGTGGCGCGGCTGATCTGCGATGTATACCGTTCTGACCGGACGCCCTTTGAGGGAGATCCGCGCTATGTCCTGAAAAGAGCGGTCAAAGAGGCAGAGGATATGGGGCTGACCTTTCAGGCGGGCGCGGAATGTGAATTTTTCCTCTTTCATTTGGATGAGAACGGGATGCCCACAACGGTGACCCATGAAAATGCGGGATACTTTGATGTGGGGCCTATCGACTTTGGAGAAAATGCGAGACGGGATATGGTACTGACTCTGGAGGACATGGGGTTTGTGGTGGAGGCGTCCCATCACGATGTGGCGCCGGCGCAGCACGAGATCAGCTTTCGGTTCGACGAGGCCATGGCCACGGCGGACAATATCATGACCTTTAAGATGGCAATCAAGACCATCGCCAGAAGACACGGTCTCCATGCCACTTTTATGCCCAAGCCGAAGTCCGGGATGAACGGATCCGGTATGCATATCAATATGTCTCTGCTCAGAGAGGGAAAGAATCTCTTTGCGGACGGGGGGGATCCGCTGGGGCTGAGCGGTGAGGCATACTATTTCCTGGGCGGCATCATGAAGCATATACGGAGTATGACGGCGGTCACCAATCCGATTGTAAATTCTTATAAAAGACTTGTGCCCGGGTATGGGGCACCGGTATATATCGCCTGGAGCGCGGCAAACAGAAGCCCTCTGATCCGTATTCCGGCATTCGGAAACGACGGCGCACGGATGGAGCTGCGCAGTCC
>CAZUZZ010000098.1:0-6040 GCA_964625055.1 uncultured Bacteroides sp.
AAATATGCCGGGATCCTGATGACAATAAATTTCTCGGTTGTGCAAAAGATTCCCGCGCACTGTATATCGTTAGCGGTGATAAAGACCTTCTTGTGATTGAAAAATATGAGAATATTCAGATCATAACAGCCAAAGAATTTTGTGAAAAATATTTATCTAGCTAATACATCGTATGATTACAGGAAAAGGGTCTGGTTGGTTTATCCAGGCCCTCCATTCTTAATTAGTATCAAGGTCATAATTCAATTTACGCCACCCATCACATCTACGGCTCTTTTTGTACGTTCATATTATCCATTATACATTTGAATTCATCATAATGCGGCTCAGATATCCCTGTAATAATCCATCTGTCTCCCTCCTGCCTCAGTATGATCTCTCCTTCGCTGTAGGCAGACATAGCCTCCGGCCATGCGTAGATATTTTGAAATGGGACAGCCACTATACATTCTTTGTCGCTATAATCTTTTATCATGAAACTTGAAAAATTATCCAAAATATACGTATCCATCGGCGGTGTAAGACCCAGCATTAACACATACTGATCATCCTCATCTTTCTCAACTCCATACATTACCGAACACATATCCATAAGATAATCAAATATCTCCTCCGAAAACCACGTGGATACATATTCTCTTAGCCGCTCTTCCGTCGCATATTCACCCAGCGAATAGTATACCTCCACATCATCCGATTTCTCTTCTATCTTATTTTCAGCTTTGGCTGTAAAAAGTTTTCTCAGACTGCCAAACGCATCTCCGATGATACATGCCGCCTCCTCCGTACTCATGGGCTGTCCGGCCATTTTTTCTTCCTTTCCATATCTATTTCCGTATGCCGCCTTTGCCAGTTCCCCAAGATTTCCCGCCACTGTAAGCTGACTGATATTATAACGCTCCGCCTCCGTCAGGTTACTTTCGTCAAAAACCTGCTTATAAGGCTCATACCATGGTTTCGACCGAAAATATCCGTACAGCATTACATCATCAAATTTCTTTCCATTCCTGGCGTAAATCTCCTGCACCGCCAAAAATATTTCATATCTGGATTTTTTTCCATTCTCATCTGTGCCAAATTCCCGGATCATCCATTCAACCATATCTCGAGACAGATATACCGGCTCATAAACCATCTCCCGCATATAGTTAAATCTGAAATCGTTATACCACTGGTTCATCTCCGTTATGACCCAGCGTCCGCTGTCATTTTTCTCTATCCTCACCGTCACCTTTTCTTCGTCCCATTTTCTCTCCCATCTATGTACAAAAGTAACGTTGATATCACAGTACGACTCCCCCTGCCCTGTTATCTGCATGGCCTTTTCGGTATCCATATAAAAGTTTTGATAATGGGCATAGTATCGATAAAAGCATTTACCTTCTTCTGTTTTGATCTGATAGACATACAAAACATAATCCAAAATATCCTGGTCAAAATAATCTGACAGATACGCTCTTACCTTCTCTTCCTCCGGCTGTTCTTTATTATAGATATCTGCTCTTTCCATGATCGTATGTATGGCATTATCAGCTTCCCTTATAATCTGTTCTGCCTGATATTCTGTGAGAACAGAGGTGTTACTCTCCACTTCATCTTTCTGCCTGTTCGTTTCCTGCACTTCCTCGCTATGGGCAGTTACAGATTTTATTACTTGCTCCTCTGTCAAATCTGTTTTCTGCGTGGCAATCCCATCAGCATAAATGCCATCGCAAAGATTGACACCAGTTTTATTATATTATCTGGCCTTTGCATCGCCTTCAAAACCCTGTCCATGTTTCAATCCCCTTCCACAAGATTCAAGTAAATACCGCATAAGTCTTATTATATGTATCAATAAATAAATTTACCTTCTCAGTCCCCGCAATACAGGACACACTCATAACGATTCCGCCATCTCCGATATAAGATATATTTTCGTCTATTTTCCAAGGAATCTCTTTGTCCCCACCAAACCGCTCAAGGTAATCATATATTGCATAATAACTATGGTTATCCAAATAGGAATCATACAGTCCTCCGATAACATCCACCTTAATCTTTTCTTTTATTTCAGTTTCTCCATTAAATGCCTTCTCATAAGAATACCATTCCAGCATGGAATTGTAGGAACCTTTCCCATGGCCTAAAACTGTGTCTTCATTCTCTGTCTTCCTAATATCTGCTGCGATAATATAGCAAGGCTTCATATCTGAGGGATCCCAGGTAAATAATATATATAACTCACTTCCACTGTCAGATTTTGTGTATGCCTGATAAATCTCATCCCTGTAATGATACATCTGCTTTAACTCCCACTTCTCATTTTCCATTCCGGTATCATGCGCATACTCCCACACGATATCTGCCGCATAACTTTTCCATGTGAGATTATACATTTTCTCAGAATCATTTAAAAAATACCCATATTCAGGCATTTCATCCCAGGACAGATCACACTTCTTCCATGGTTCCTCCTTCCTATTTGTTTCGACTTCCTGTACAACTGCAGGCATTATGTTTCGATTCGCAGTTTCCAGTATTCCAAATCCCAATAACAGAATTTCGATTATAACAGCGCTTTGTTGAAGCATCTTGTCCACCTCACTCCCCTACGCTTTTTAACGCTGTATTCCCTACTGATCACAAAATTCATATTTATCGTACCGGTCGTTATATCTAAGTATCAGATTACTCCCCGGAAGCACAATCGTATAATATCCGTTCACCTGTTCATCTAAAATCATGACCTGTTTATGTCCGTTCTCTTCAACCTGATTATACTGTGGCAGATTTAATTCCAGACATTCATAGGGCACATCCTCTACCATTTCCTTCTCATGCCCATCCCAAACCCAGCCACTTCCTTGTCTTGTAACATAGATTTCAATCCAATGTTCCACTCTTCCGTCATACAGTTCCCTTTCAATGCACACTAGATAATCATCCGACCCGTCATCATCAAAATCAAAAGTATGATAATCCATCGTTATTTTCAACTCTTTCCCATATTTTTGCGATCGTTCTTCATTAATGCTAACCTTAAGCTCTATAAATTTTGTTATAGCCAGATTTGTATTATCAAAATCATACAACACAGGAGAGCAGATATCATACTCCAAAATCGTATAATTTCTTTCTATCTCGTCTAATTCATTAAAAACAAGCTCTTCTCCCTCTTCATCTAGTGGTATGATATCCGATATCAGTTCCCGGTCCTCACCTTCATAGTATTCCAGCACCACTGCATCCCGGCCATTCAGTGTAAACATTGTGATATCTTTTATAGAATGATGCATCCCACCTAACTGTCGGCTGTCACTGAAATCTCTGCTGATTTCCATATACAATTCACCATCTTCAAATATATCTGTTAGAATCAATGTACTCTCATCTTTCATATAAGCAATATAGTTGTCCTTCAGATAAAATGACTCTGTATAATATGTGGATACTTTCGCCCGTTCTTTATCAAAATAGAATATAAGCGACGATATATCCCCTCCTGATATACCAATCTGTAAAATATTATCCGTCTTTTCTGCTATCCACGGAAGCATAGCAAAGGCTTCCACATGAACCGCATTATTCTCTTTATCATACAGTGTTACCTCAAAATCACCCTCCTCTGTCTCTATCCGAGAGTATTGATCTCCGTATTCATCATATTCACCTTCTGAATGGGTCAAAAAATCCACAGAACTACTCCTGTCATTTTGTTCTGCTTCTACGATTTCTTCTGTCTGGATTACCGGTCTTTCTTCCGGCTTCTGCTCAGTGATTTCACTGCCACAGGCTGATAATAAAATACTCTCTGTCAGCAACCCTATCCATAATCTAATCTTTAAATCTATGAAATTTGAATTTCTCTGTCCCATTGCCATTGATCCTATAACAATTCCATTCTCATCTTTTTTTATTCTTTACTGGTTGTATATCCCATATATTCTTCAAAGCTTTCTTTTTCGAGCCACATAAAATCACGATATTCCATATAATCTTCCCCTGTTTCTATAGAGGGATGCCAGTACATATAAGCTGTCTTTCCCGTCTCCACTTCCCAGACATAGATGCCTGGAGGCGGCGTCTGTTCATACTCCGCCGGATCCATACCAACCCCATTGTCATAATCAACACTGGAATATGCCATATACTTTCCATCCGGACTAAAACATGGTGAATACAGATATTCTCCCAGATAGGTTACTCCTCCCGAAGGATAAGCTATCCGAAAGAAGGAGGAAGGCCCTGCCTGAACAACCAGCCACCCTTCCTGTTCATTGCCCTCAAACTGGCAAATCTCTACCAGATTGTTTTCTCCCTTCTGTACATCATCCCGTATCTTCCTCACTTGCTCCTGTATATCCTGTAAGTCAAAACTCCATTGTTCTGTCCCATCCTCTACTCTCCTGATCGTGAGCAAACCAAAATCATCATTCGTTGTAACAATCAAATTTCCCTCCTCATTCATCCCCTTTAGAATGTAATGCCTTGCCTCATAAAAATTCAATCTTACTATTTCATCTAACTTCCTATATTGTTCCTCATCCATCTCCTTACAGACATTTCCATCTTTTACGATCAAAATTTGTCGCTCTCCAGGGCTGAACTTGCTGACCTCCTCTCTTATTTTTTCTTTCTCATAAAACAATATTTGAGTTGTTATGGTTTGAAATTTGCTCCATTTATGTGTTATAACCCACTTGCAATCTGGGGATATATAAATCACCTCAGTCCTCTCATCCTCATCGCCATCATTTTCCCCGTTTTCTTCTTCCTCATCTTCTAATGGAAGTTGTTCTTTAAACTTTAGATACAATTTCTTCGCCGCTTCAATGGTCTGTGTATTGTTATTGATAATAGAGGACTTTCCCTCATATCCCGATGCGCCTTTATTTAACTGCGTATTACAAAACAGGTAATAATCCATCTCCCCAAGGTCTTCCATATTGCAATACTCGCCCGTTGGAACACAACCCTTCTCCGTCTCCTCTGTCTTTGCTTCCATCTTGTCACCCCTCCCTAAAATTACACCGCATACGATACATGCCATAAATAGTACAGCCAAAATACATTGTCTGATCATCACTCTTCACTCCTTGCCTTATTCTTCCGGCCCGTTCACAACATCCACACTGACTAGCCACGAATCAGGCTGATAGCTTACCCGCAGCATTTCCTCTCCACTGGTTAACTTGATGGAATAACATCCATCCTCTCCCATATTCCCTTCGACCTGATAAACCGAATCACTTCCAGTCCAATCCCTGATATATTTATCCAACACCAAATCCGCTACATCACATAGCAGTACATTATTTTCTATCTCACTATTACCGGATGCCACATCTTCCGAATTAATATTTCTGTAACAGCGTTCATTCCGTGTCACTTCCGGGTTCACAAGCGTCCAGTATGCTCCTTTCTCATGATAATGCTTGTCCTTATAATCCACTGCGGAATATCTGGCATAAGAAGCAAACTCCTGCATATGCGGCTGTGCATTCTCATCGCCCTCAATTAGAACGCTAACCACACCATATATATAGGTATTCCATGCAACATACAGTTTGACATCTCCATTATAGATTTCCATATTGTAAATACCATAGAGTTCCCCTGTCCCTTCCGCTTCTGTTACTCTTTTGAAATGATACAAAGTATCTTCTCCGCCATATTCACGGATATAGGTATCCAATACACAGTCCGCGACATAAGCGCTCCATCCGCCTATAGTCTCAACTCCATTTTCATCTGTTCTTTTCAGATCACTTTCCTCTATATTGCGATATTGATACCATTCAAATTCAAGCACTCCCGAATCGTCGGGCAGATACATCAGAAAAGTACATGGCTGTTTAATCTGCCACTTCGCAACTTCTATCCAAGCACGCGAATCATAAAGATTATCCCCCGCCAATTCATTCATTGCTGCCATATAGTAAGCTTCATACTCTGCCTCACTCAAGACTTCCACATCGACAAGCCATGAGTCCGGCGAATATTTTACGCGGAGCACCTCCTCCCCGCTTATCAGTTCCATTCCATATCGATTATCATA
>CAZUZZ010000098.1:6050-6512 GCA_964625055.1 uncultured Bacteroides sp.
ATTCCGCTTCACCCCATATCCTCCGTAGCGGTTCTACCTGATAAACCGTATCGCTTCCCAGATAGTCCCTGATGTATTTATCTATTACCTGATCTGCTATATAGTAGCGCAACGTCTCATCCTCCGCACTGCCGGCATGATATGTATGCTCCTTCGGATTGACATTCCTATAACAGTATGTATCCTGCAAGGTGTCCGGGTTGATGAGCATCCAGTATTTTCCTTCCTCGCTGTAATAGTGTTTATTCCGATAATCCACTGTCGAATATTGGGCATAAGAAATAAATTCCTGTATATCTTTCTCGGCACTTGCATCATCTTCTATCAGAACCGTCACAATACCATCTATGTAACCGTTCCATATGACATACAATGTTACATTCTCATTGTAGATTTCAAAACAATGTGTATCATAGAGTGCTCTGCCGGAATGGTGCCTCCACCACTCGTTGTCTAACCTAA
>CAZUZZ010000099.1:0-6423 GCA_964625055.1 uncultured Bacteroides sp.
TGCCGTGAAGGCAGTAGAGGCAGACGGCGGGAACACCGAGGTGTTCAGTTATCCTGTGAGGACGGATGTGGTGTCGGAGGAGACCTCGGAAACCATGCGCTATATTCTGGAGCAGGTGGTAGCGGATGGAAGCGGCAGGAACGGCGCGGTGGAGGGATACCGCGTGGGCGGCAAGACGGCTACCAGCCAGACACTGCCACGCGGAAGCGGCAAGTACATTGCTTCTTTCCTGGGCTTTGCGCCGGCGGATGATCCGCAGGTTATGGCGCTGGCGGTCATTCATAATCCCCAGGGGACCTACTATGGCGGACAGATCGCAGCACCCGTGGTGAAGCAGCTCTTTGAGAATATCCTTCCCTATTTGGAGAAAAAGTAATATAATGTCCGTATAAGCAGAGTCAGAAAGCGGCAAAGACAGGATGCATGCTGGCATGCAAGACTGGCTATGGCGATTTATGACGAGCAACGCGAACGAGGAATGCGGAGCATTTCGAGTCTGCTTATGCGGAATAAGTAAACGTCCGATGAAATCGGACAGGAAGCGCGTAAGCGCGGGTTTGCGAGTATAAGTCAGAAATATTTGGAGGAATGATGAATAGCACGATTTTAATTTCGGTGATGGTATCCTTTGCGATCAGCGTCCTGCTTGGACCGGTGGTGATCCCTTTTCTGAGACGTCTCAAGGTGGGACAGACGGAGCGGACGGAGGGACCGGAGAGCCATCTGAAAAAGAACGGCACCCCCACGATGGGAGGTATTTTAATTCTGGTCAGTGTAGTGATCACTTCCCTTCTTTTTGTGCGGGACTATCCGGGAATCATTCCGGTGTTATTTCTCACGCTGGGCTTCGGGCTGGTGGGATTTCTGGATGATTATATCAAGGTTGTCTTAAAGCGGTCCATGGGACTTCGGGCATGGCAGAAGTTTGCCCTGCAGATTCTGGTGACCGGGATTTTTGTCTTTTATCTGCTGCGCTATACGGATGTATCTCTGGCAATGCAGGTGCCCTTTATGAGCGGCGTCTATCTGGATTTTGGATGGCTGAATATCCCTATTCTATTTTTTATTGTGATCGGCACGGTAAACGGTACGAATTTTACGGACGGTCTGGATGGCTTGGCAAGCTCTGTGACGGTGCTGGTGGCGACTTTTTTCACTGTGGTGGCGATCGGAACGGACAGCGGTATCGAGCCCATCACCTGTGCCGTGGTGGGAGCGCTTTTGGGGTTTCTTCTGTTTAATGTGCATCCGGCAAGTGTTTTTATGGGAGATACAGGGTCCCTGGCGCTTGGAGGTTTTGTGGCGGCTGCAGCCTATATGATGCAGATGCCGATCTATATCGCCATCGTAGGCTTTATCTATCTGGCAGAGGTCATGTCAGTAATCCTGCAGGTATCGTATTTTAAACTGACTGGCGGTAAGAGGATCTTTAAAATGGCGCCGATCCATCACCATTTTGAGTTGTGCGGGTGGTCGGAGACGCGGGTGGTAGCTGTGTTTTCCATCGTGACGGCGCTGCTGTGTCTGGTGGCGCTGTTTGGGGTCGTGTGAGAAGAACTTGGAATCATGGAGGCTAGTATGAACTTGCAGGGGAAGAGAGTATTAGTAGTAGGTTCGGGCATCAGCGGGATCGGCGCCGTGGAGGCGCTGCACCATGCGGGAGCCAGAGCGCTTTTATTTGATGAAAACGAAAAGCTGAATATAGAGGATGTGCGGGCAAAGATCAAGCCGGGTATCGAAGCGGACATTGTGATCGGCGCTTTGCCGGAGGAAGAAAAGGCCTGCATAGAGCTGGTGGTGTTGAGCCCGGGCGTGCCGACGGACACGGCTCTTGTGGAGGCGTTCAGAAAAAGAGGCGTAAAAATCTGGGGTGAGATCGAGCTTGCCTATGAGTTGGGAAAGGGGATGGTGATTGCCATCACGGGAACCAACGGAAAGACCACCACCACTACCCTGGTAGGGGAGATCATGACGGCTCACTGCAAGGATGTGGACGTGGTGGGAAACATCGGGAATCCGTATACGCTGACGGCCCTCGACGCTACGGAGGAGACGGTGACGGTGGCGGAGATCAGCAGCTTTCAGCTAGAGACCATAGACAGGTTTAAGCCGCAGGTATCCGCGATCCTGAATATCACGCCGGATCATTTGAACCGTCATCATACCATGGAGAATTATGCGGCGGCCAAGGAGGCCGTCTGTAAAAATCAGACACAGGCGGAGGTCTGTGTGCTCAATTATGAGAACTCCTATACGAGAGCTTTCGGAGAGCGGTGTCCGGCGCGTGTAGTGTGGTTTTCCTCTAAAAGAAGGCTGGAGGATGGCTTTTATCTGGAGGGAGAAGAGATTTTTCAGGCGAAGAATGGTGTGAGCGAAAGGCTTATGAACATTCACGATATGAAGCTTGTGGGGATCTGCAATGTGGAGAATGTGATGGCGGCGATGGCGATCACGCTCTCCTGTGGTGTGCCCATGGAAGAGATTTTGTCGGTGGTCCGCGCCTTTCATCCGGTGGAGCACCGGATCGAGTTCGTGGCGACGAAGCGGGGCGTGGATTATTATAACGACTCCAAAGGGACGAATCCTGACGCGGCGATCCAGGGGATACGCGCCATGGATCGGCCCACGGTGCTGATCGGCGGCGGCTATGATAAGCAGAGCGAATACGATGAGTGGATAGAGGCCTTCGACGGAAAGGTCAAATGTCTGGTACTGATCGGTCAGACGAGAGAAAGAATCGCGGAATGCGCAAGAAAACACGGACTGCAGGATATCGTTCTGGCAGATACCTTTGAGGAGGCTTTTGCGGTCTGTGTGGAGAAGGCGCAGCCTGGAGATGCGGTGTTATTGTCACCGGCCTGTGCGAGCTGGGGAATGTTCCCCAACTACGAGGTCAGGGGACAGCGGTTTAAAGAGATGGTATGTCAAATGGAGGAGAAGGATTAAGTGGCACAGAGAAATGCTTCCCGCAGAGGGCAACAAAAAGGTGAGAGCTTTATGGATTACAGCCTGTTGTTTATCGTGCTGTTCCTTGTGGGCTTCGGTATGGTCATGGTATTTTCTTCAAGCTCCTACGAGGCGAATCTGAAGCTGGGAGATTCCACGAGATACTTAAGACAGCAGCTCTTTGCGTCTATCCTGGGTCTGGTGGTGATGATGGTGGTAGCCAATATTCCTTATCATTTCTGGGAAAGATTTGCGGTGCTGGCTTACCTGGGCTCCGTGGTGCTCATCCTGCTGATCATTCCCTTCGGTTACAGCTCCGGCGGCGCTACGCGCTGGCTGTACATAGGGCCGATCTCCCTGCAGGTGGCGGAGGTGGCAAAGCTGGGTATGATCCTGTTTTTGTCCAGTCTGATCTGTACGCTGGGAAAGGGGATCAGGACCAACAAGGGGTTTTTGATCGTGCTGTTGTCTCCCGCACCGGTAGCTGTCATGCTGTGGCAGATCACCAACAATCTGAGTTCGGCCATCATTGTTATGGCGATCGCCGTTCTGATGCTGTTCGTGTCCTGCCCGGATTACAAGAGGTTTATTTTCCTGGGAGCCGCGACGATAGCCGTGGCGGCGGCGGTAGTGTTTTATGTGGTACAGACGGCGGAGGCACATATGGATGACCTGGATTTCCGGGGAGCCCGCATTTTGGCATGGCTGGATCCGGAGGCATATTCCAGCGACACCGGCTTTCAGACTTTACAGGCGCTCTATGCCATCGGCAGCGGCGGCGTGCTGGGAAAGGGACTGGGGGAGAGTATGCAGAAGCGCGGTTTCCTGCCGGAGGCGCAGAACGATATGATCTTCTCCATCATCTGTGAGGAACTGGGGCTGTTTGGCGGCATCGCGGTCATTGTCCTGTTTCTGATGTTGATCTGGAGACTGATGATCATTGCCAACAATGCGGCGGATCTTTACGGAGCGCTTCTGGTGGTGGGTGTGATGGGGCATATCGCCGTTCAGGTCATCCTGAACATTGCGGTGGTCACCAACACGATTCCGAATACAGGAATTTCTCTGCCGTTCATCAGTTATGGAGGCTCGTCAGTCATGTTCCTGTTGATTGAGATTGGGCTTACTTTAAGTGTGGCGAAGGGGATACGGTTAAAAGATTTATGAGGACAAGATAATTTTTTGTCGAAAATCCATATAGATAGAATAGGTCATAAATAGAGACAGAGGTAAATTTATGGACGCTGTTCGTATCTATGGTGGAAAAAGTCTTTCGGGACAGACGAAGATACAAGGGTCAAAGAATGCTTCGCTGCCGATCCTGGCGGCGACACTTTTGATAGACGGTACTTGTGAGATAGAGAATTGTCCGGATATTTCGGATGTATACCATATGCTGCGGCTGCTGGAGAGCCTGGGCTGTCTGGTGGTCAGAGAAAAGGATCTGCTCCGCATCGACACGGGGCGGTTGGCGGAGGGAGATATGCCTGCGGATTCCGTGGGCGTCATGCGTTCCTCCATCATGCTTCTGGGCGCGCTTCTGGCACGCACGGGTGCTGTGGATATGGAGTATCCGGGCGGCTGTGTGATCGGGAAACGCCCCATAGACCTGCATCTGCGTACGCTGCGGCGTATGGGAGTGGAGATCACGGAGGATCAGGAGGGATTTTGCGCCAGAACCGGGCGGCTTCGCGGCGCCATGCAGGAGCTTCCCTTTGTCAGTGTGGGCGTGACGGAGAACCTGATCTTGGCGGCAGTACTGGCGGAGGGGGAGACAGTCATTCATCCCGCGGCCAGAGAGCCGGAGATACAGGCATTGTGTGAGTTTTTGATCAGTGCAGGAGGAAAGATCAGCGGTGTGGGAACAGACCGCCTGGTGATCAGAGGTGTGGAGAAGCTACATCCGGTGCGGTTTCGAGTGCCTGCGGACCGGATCGTGGCGGGGACTTATCTGGCGGCCTGCCTGTGTGCGGGAGGACGCGTCTTTTTAAGCGAGGCTCCCTGTGACCATATGGAGAGTGTGATCGATGCCGGAAGAGCCCTGGGGGCGAAGATCAGCGCTGCACCGGACGGCCTTTTTGTGGAGGGGCAGGCCTGTGAGAAACCGGAGAAAGATTTGATGACAGCAGTCTATCCGGGATTTCCCACAGATCTGCAGTCTCTTTTTATGGCGGTGATGGCTTCCACGGGGCAGGAAGGGTGGATCGAGGAGACAGTGTTTGAGAATCGGTTCCGCATCGTACCGGAACTTGAAAAGATGGGGGCCGATATCAGGATATCGGGAAACCGGGTTTATGTTCGGGATAACGGTCCGCTTCATAATACGATCGTGGAGGCGAAAGAGCTGCGGGGCGGAGCTGCGTTAGTGGTGGCGGCCCTGGCGGCAGAGGGCACCGGCATTGTGCGAAACCGCCATTATATAGACCGGGGATACGAGGATATCACACTGAGCCTGCGGGAGCTGGGGGCGGCCATAGAACTGGCGTAAACAAGGATGAGGTTTGTAGATGGGCAGTAAAAGACCGATCAAAAAAGTGAAAAAAAGAAATCCGAATCTGCGCCTTGTAAAGAATGAGGAGACGGTACGTGAACCGAAGAAAAAGAAAAAGAGGCAGAAGGATGAGAAACCGGAGAAGCTGCGTTTCGGAAGGTCCAAGCGGCTGATCATCCTTGCTTCAATCTTTCTGGGGCTGCTTTTTCTTGTGGCCGGCAGTTATCTCTATATTGTAAATAACTATAAGGTGACAACCGTTCATGTGGAGGGCAATATCCACTATACCAGCGAAGAGATCAAGGACATGGTCATGGGAGGGAGATTTGGAGACAATTCTATCTTCCTGACCATGAAATATCGGGATAAGGGTGTCGATGATGTACCCTTTGTGGAGACGATGGATGTCTCCATCGAGGCGAAGGATACGATCCGCATTACCGTGTATGAAAAGGCACTGGCAGGATATGTGATGTATCTGGGGCGCTGTGTGTACTTTGATAAGGACGGCATCGTGGTGGAAACCTCCGAGGAGCAGACGGCAGGCGTCCCGCAGGTGACAGGACTTGCCTTTGACCATGTCATCCTGCACGAGCCGCTGCCGGTGGACAAGCCGGAACTGTTTGATGAGATACTGAACATCACCCAGCAGCTTGCCAAGTATTCCCTTGTGGCGGACAGAATCTACTTTGACAGCTCCTATCAGGTGACGCTGTATTTCGGGGAAGCGAAGGTGGCGCTGGGAGAGAATGAGGATATAGACGAAAAGATTCAGAAACTGCAATACATACTTCCCAGTCTGTTGGGAAAAAGTGGCACTCTGGATATGCGTATATACAGTGAGGACGTCAAATCCTACAGTTTTGAGAAGGATTAGGACGGTTTGTCAGAATATACTGTGATATAAATCGTGATAAAAAAGAAAAAAATGGGTTGCGAAGTTTGGAAAATAATTATATGATAAACTATATGAGTTTATTCGGAGT
>CAZUZZ010000100.1:0-6376 GCA_964625055.1 uncultured Bacteroides sp.
AGCTCCATCGCCACTCCTAAGGGAATCAGTTTAAACTCTCCCTTTTTCAAGGTCACATCCTCAGCCGCACGCAGATCGATCCAGTCTGACTTCCCGTCAATATAGGTAAGCTTCTCTATTTTATCCGTAAAATATTTGATCTTGATCGTCTTCATCGGTTTTCCTTCCCGTCACGCGTAATCCGCACTGTAAAGCATCGGTATTGAAGGGTCTGTCTGATTCAGACTCTTTTGTACATCGATCACCCTCTGGTTCTTACTCCCCTTCCAGAGCAGCTTCGCATCCTTTAAGGCAATCTGAAATTCGCCATCCACCAGCACATCCACATATTTCATCATAGGATAATGCAGGATATCCTCCCAGCTGTCGCCGGTATAGAGCCAGATCGTCTTATCCGGATAGTTCCTTTTGATCTCCTCCATCAGGCTCCTCACGTCCAGGCGGTTCGCCGAGTGAAGCGGATCACCCCCGGAAAAGGTGATACCACTGATATAAGGTTTTTCCAACTGTGTAAAGATTTCCTGTTTCGCTTTCTCATCAAAAGGAAGGCCGCCGTCCGGATCCCAGGTAATGGGATTATGACATTCCTTACAACAGTGAGAACAGCCTGCAAGCCACAGCACCACGCGCAGGCCGTCGCCGTTTAACATATCGTCTTTTGTTATATTGTGGTATCTCATATTTTCCCATCCTTCCATGTGAAAACCTCTGCACTTCATGCAGAGCCTTTTCCACACTCTCATGTGAAAACCTCTGCACTTCATGCAGAGCCTTTTCCACACTCTCATGTGAAAACCTCTGCACTTCATGCAGAGCCTCATTCGCTACGGCTTCGCCTTCGCTCATGATGTACGCTCGTCATAAACATGACACTTCCTGTAAACAGGAGTGTCATATTTCTGACTCGCTGTTTTCACATACTTTTCCTCTCCGCGATCTCCGCCATCTTGGCTTCGCTTAAGCGCGTGTCGCCATGCACACGGGAATACGCCAGATAGCCGTTCATACGGTCGATCTTCGTCAGATTGCGGCTGCCGCAGACCGGACAGACATCCATCTCAAGTTCCTGATGTCCACAGTCGTCACAGTAAGCCAGAGACAGATTCACACCCTCATAAAAGCCCATATCCATCGCTCTGCGTATCAAAGTCTTGATGGCATCGATATTGTAATCGATCGGATATTTCACATACTGGATCTTACCGCCGTTTGCCATCTCCCAGAAACGATATTCCAGATCCTGTTTCTCAATGGGTGTAATATCCTCCGTCACATGACAATGGAAGCTGTTAGATACATATTCTCTATCGGAGACGCCTTCTACAATGCCGTACTTGGCTCTGAACTGCTTCACCTGCAGGCCGCACAGATTCTCCGCCGGCGTACCATAGATGGCATAGAGATGACCGTCCTCCTCCTTATACTCCGTGATCTTATTGTTGATATGCTCCAGCACCTCAAGCGCAAAAGCTCCGTCCTCCACCAGAGACTTGCCGTTATAAAGCTCCTGCAGTTCATTGAATGCAGTGATGCCAAAGCTGGCTGTAGCAGATTTTAAGATCGGCTTGATCTTATCGTGAAGCTGCAGATGGCCGCCTAAGAACCCACCCTCACAGTAAGCCAGCGGATTGGTGGACGCACGCATCTCACCAAGGTACGCATAGGTTCTGATGTGGAGCTGTCTGATCAGATTCAAATAGTAATCAAGCACCTCGTAAAAGTCCTTGCCCTCCTGTCTGGACTTGGCCAGGATCATGGGCAGATGCAGAGAGACTGCTCCCACATTGAATCTGCCTACAAAAATAGGGGTATCCTCCTCGTCAGCCGGATGCATACCGCCCCTCTCATACCAAGGAGACAGGAATGCACGGCATCCCATGGGCGAGATTACCTTCCCGTACTGTTTATACATACTTGCAATGTAGCCCTTGCCGGTAAGGCTTAGCCAGTCAGGATACATGGTCTTGGCGGAACACTTGACACCCGCCTCAAACACATCCTCCAGCTCCTTGCCCGGGCCATGAAGATTTTCATCATATAAAAATACGATCTTCGGGAACAGAACCGGCTTCTTACATTCTTTCTTTCCCTGTCCCTTCCGGCGCACCGTGAGCAGCATGATGGTCGCCATTCTGGCAAAACGTCCTGTACCGATGCCCGCGGTCACAGTGATAAAGGGATAGTCGCCCCGGCTGCTGGCAACCGTGTTAAACTTGTATTCCCAGCCCTGAAAGCCCTGCTCAAACTCCTTCTTCACATCCGCCAGAGCCTCTGCCTCCGCGGTCTCCTTATCAACGCCCAGCTTCTTATATTTTGCCACATTTCTCTTATAAGATTTCTCTGCATAGGGCTCCAGGATCTTATCCACCTCCGGCACTGTAAAGCCGCCGTACTGCTGACTCGCCGCGCTCAAAACGATATCTCCTATGACATCGAATGCCACGTCAAGCGTCTTTGGCTCATTGTACCAGATATTGCCCATCTCAAAGCCGCCGGAAAGCACCTCTGCCACGTTAAAGAGACAACAATTCATGGTATCTCTTCTGGCAGACATATCGTGAACATAGATATAGCCGTCCCGGCACGCCTGAATCTCCTCCGTCGTCATAAAGAACTTCTGGTATAATTCTTTATTAAACTGGTTAAAGATCAGACTGCGCTTTGTGGAGACAAGAGCGCTGTCCGTATTAGCGTTCTCCTTGTCGCCTATATACATGATCGACTGGCTCTTCTTATAGACGTCGTCCATCATGCGCACAAAATCCTGCTTGTAATTGCGGTAATCACGATAACTCTTAGCCACGATCGGCTTCACATCTTCCAGTGCACTCTCCACAATATTGTGCATGACCTGGATCGGGATCTTTTCCTCATCCAGCTCATTCACCTTATCGATGACCGTCTGGCAGATATGACGCTTCTCCTCATCAGTAAACTTCGTGAGAGCACGATATGCGCTCTTTCCTACCGCGTCGATGACCTTCTGGACATTAAAAGCCTCAAGACTTCCATCCTTTTTGATCACCTTCACGCCTTTGTCCGGATGGAATTTCAGACCGTAATCCTCTCCATCCGATTGACCTGCTTCAAACTTACTGCTCATGCTCCCCCTCCGTAGTTTCATCCTTGGCTTCCACAAAATATAGTATCAGTTGACATAATAACACAATATATTGCGGTTTAGAATTAGTATACGGTAAGAATGAAGTTATGTCAATGTCCCATCCTGCAAAACTCTCATAAAAAAACACCAAAAAGGGACTACTCTTTTTGTGCATATTGGGCCAGCGTTTTTTCCAGATGCATCCGATAGGCTTCCTGCACAGCTGCCGGCGCCGCGATCACGGCCCCCTCTCCCAGCCCTGTCAGCCATCCGAAAAACTGCCCGCTGACTGCTACCCGGACCCTGACGGAAAAATGCGCCTCATCCCGGATGCGGACAGCCGCCTCTTTGCCAAAGCGATCCATCACCACACCGATCAGATGATTTTCAAACAGCAGCGTGACCGTCTCCTCCTGACCGCCGTACATACCGAACGTCTTATTGGCGTAATCGGCAATATCAAAACGTTCAAAGAGTGCCGCGCCCTCCCGCTTGGTCTCCTCCAGCACCCGGATCTTTGCCATCTTATCCACCCGGAAATGCTTGATCTTGTCTTCTTCACTGTCATGGGCGATCAGATAATAATTCTCATCTTTACAGGTGAGCGCCCAGGGGCTGACCTGATAGGGCCTGCCATCCCTGCGGGGCACCAGCTCCCGGTTCAGGTTCCATTCCAGATACTGAAAGGAGATCTGTCTGTTATTCTGAATCGCCCTGTGGATATCATCCACCACATAGTAAATGCTCTCGTTGGCAGTCTTGATCCGGTTCGCCACATAGACCTGTCTCTGCAGCTGTCCCGCCTCGGCCTTGGAAGCCAGCTTTTCGATCTTGGAGATCAGCTCCCTGGATTTATTGACTGTCAGGAAACGAGATGCCTGCACCGTCTCCACCAGAAGCTTTAATTCCGCCAGTTCAAAATCACGACCAGCCAGATAGTAGCCGCCCCCCGTTTTTGCCTTTACCAGCACGATATCATACCCGAAATCAATAAGCTGGGCGATATCATCATAAATGCTCTTGCGCTCCGCCTTGATCTCATAGGCCGCCAGAGCTTCTATCAACGCCTGAGCGCTCATGCAGTGCTCCTCGTCTGACTGCTCCGTCAGGATCTTTAAAAGATATAGCAGTTTCAGTTTTTGATTTCCGGATCTCGCCATTTTTCACTCCTCTTCCAATATGGGTAATAGTTCTTCCAGACAATGAATCTCATAGTCCGTCCGCACCTCTGTTTCCTTTACCTTACGATCAGGATTAAACCAGCAGGCTGTGATGCCCGCATTGTTCGCTCCGCGCATATCACTGGTCAGGGAATCTCCCACCAGAATACATTCCTCCCGCTTTATCTGCGGCAGAGCGGCAAAGCAGGCGTCAAAATATTGCTTCATGGGCTTGGGATATCCCAAACACTCCGAAATAAACACTCCGTCCATGATCTGATCCAGCCCTGAGTGCCTGAGTTTACTCTCCTGAGTAGGCGCCATTCCATTGGTCACTATGTACTGCCGGTATCCTTTCTGCCGAAGCGTCGTCACCAGTTCTTTCGCTCCTTCCATATAAAAATAGACGCTCCCCAATTCTTTATGATAGGTTCTATCGAACTCCTCCGGTTTTATATGCCCGATCTTCAACTCCTGAAACAGGGTGCGAAAGCGTCCCACCGCCACCTCCTGCTGGGTGAGTTCTCCCAGCTCCAGCCGCTTCCAATAGCTTTGGTTGATGGCTGCATACCGCGCCACGATCTCATCGTCCACGTAAAGCTCATACTGCTCACACACAGCACGAAGAGCGCAATTCATGGCCCGGTTAAAATCCAGCAGCGTCTGATCCAGATCCCAAAGTACCGTTGTATAATTTCCCATTTGTTCTTCTCCACTTTAATCGAACTTCCTCTGCACGGGTCTGCTCATATACACAAAGAGGATGTTCGCCTTCTGAACACCCTCTCTCATTCTTCCTTATTATGCCGCTCTATGCCGTCGTATTCGTACCGACTGCGTCCGTCTCACCGCCTGCCGCCGCCTTGGCATCCTTACTCTTTCTCCACTTCACACCAACGATGCAGGCCACGATCACCAGCGCAACGATCAGCACGAAGACCAAC
Organism: uncultured Bacteroides sp.; assembly: GCA_964625055.1. GTDB lineage: Bacteria > Bacillota > Clostridia > Lachnospirales > Lachnospiraceae > UBA3282. Next base: position 5,208 of record CAZUZZ010000100.1, read on the forward strand.
AGGTACGATAAAAAAGCATTTACAAATAAAATCAAATTTGTCATCTGTCCACATCCTTCTCTTTCTAAGATATCCTGTTTGAAAACGGATGCCCCGCTCTCTGATACTGTTCTTATGATACCACCGATCAGAAGGAATCGTCAAGTAGATCCGTTCCATCCGCCGCTGTGGTAGCCAATTTGTCACAACGCTCATTCTCAGGATGGCCATCATGCCCTCTGACCCACTGAAAGGTCACGCTGTGCAGCTCCATGGCGCGAAGCAGGCGCTCCCAGAGATCCACATTCTTGACCGGCTTATTACCCGCCGTCTTCCAGCCCTTCTTAAGCCATCCATCGATCCAGTTCTGATTAAAAGCGTCCGTCACATATTTTGAATCTGACACAAGCGTCACATCGCAAGACTTCGTGAGCGCCTCCAGACCCACGATCACCGCCATCAATTCCATCCGGTTATTGGTGGTCTTCTTATACCCGGCGGAATACTCCCTCTCGTGCAATACGCCCTTCGGATCCACATACTGGAGGATCGTCCCATAGCCGCCCGGTCCCTCCGGATTTCCGCGCGCCGCGCCATCCGTGTAGATTGTCACCTTCATGCTCTCAGCCCTTCCATTTTTATATTACTCCGATTGCCAGTTTCCCTCCTCCAGAAATCTCTCCGCCATCGACTCCGCCGCCGCCGTGATCTGTTCATCATAGCCAAGCATCTTGAGAAGTGCAATGGCATTTCTGGTGGTCGCCGGACCCTTCAGCAGTTTATAAGGAAAAGAAATATCATTTTCCGCAATGCGCTCCTCAAAGTGATAATTGTCATAGAACGGCGCAAGCAGTCTGGTCAGCTCCACATCATGAGTAGCCGCAAAGCACAGAACTGATCCCACCGCTAACATCCGCATGATCTGCGTGGAAGCCGCGATCCGCTCCACCGTGTTGGTCCCTCTGAGCACCTCGTCCACAAAACACAGCACAGGCCGCTTTCCCGGCTGCCGTACCTGATCCAGGATCCGCTTAATGGATTTGATCTCCACCATATAATAACTGTCGCCGCCCGCCAGATCATCCTTTAACGACATGGAGGAACATATCCGGAAAAAGGATGCGCGATAGACGTTCGCCGCACAGGTGTGTATGGTCTGTGCCAGAAGCGCGTTCACCGCCACCGTCCGC
>CAZUZZ010000101.1:0-6367 GCA_964625055.1 uncultured Bacteroides sp.
CTTACGCACCTTGGGATCGTTGAATGGCTCTCACTCCGTATTCAGGCTGAGATAATAAGTGCCGATGATAGGATCTACATAGAACTCATCACTGCCTGTGAGGGAAGGGATCTCCTCTGTAGGCACATCCTTGATAAAGAGCACTTCGCCGGTCTGGTAAGCGCTGTAGGAAGCATTGGAATCCTCGATCAGGTTAAACTTGATGCCATCCAGCTTAACCGCACCTGCGTTCCAGTAGTTCGGGTTCTTAGTGCACATGATATAAGAGTTAGGCACCCACTCGGAAATATAGAAGGGGCCGTTACAGATATAAGTATCTGCAGATACTGCCCAGGAGTCGCCGTTGGCATCAATAGTAGCCTGCTGAACCGGGCTTAAGGTAGCAAATGCCGCCAGAGAACCGAAGTAAGAGCAAGCGGAAGACAGATGTACTACAAATGTAGAATCATCCGTTGCCTCTACTGCAAGGGCTGAGATATTACCACCGATCGCCTCCTCATAGCCCTCAACCATGCTCAGAACTGTCTCAGCATAGGGCGCTGCCACCATGGGATCACAGACACGCTGCCAGCTGTACACGAAATCGTTTGCTGTCAGAGCAGAACCGTCAGACCACTTCAGGCCGTCTCTTAAATGGAATGTCCAGGTAAGACCGTCTTCGGAAGTCTCCCAAGTCTCCGCCTGGCCGGGAGCCAGCTTACCGTCCTGATCTACCGTCAGAAGGCACTCGAATGTGTGTAAGATCATGTTACCGCCATCTACCGCACTGTTCAGTGCCGGGTCGATGGTCTCCGGGTTGGGGCCAATCTGTACGGAAAGAACCTTTCCGCCCGCAGATGCACTGCTGTCAGCAGGAGCTGCACTGTCGTCGGAAGCCTCTCCACCATCTGCGCTTTCCGCAGCCGCATCGCCAGACTCGGCCGCAGGAGTCGTCGTGCTGTTGTCAGAACCGCCGCCGCACGCTGTCACACCGACAACCATCGCCGCTGCCAGCATCAGCGCAATTACTTTCTTTTTCATAATTGTTTCCTCCTCTTTTTATTTTGTAAAAAACTCTCTTCTTTTTTGAAAGTTTTTTATCCACTTATCTTGTTTATCACATCTAGTTGCACTTGTCAATATGGTGACAAGCGGAAAAATGTCCTTTTTCTACCTCTTTCCATACGGGAGCCTCCGCCGCACAGCGCTCATCCGCATAGGGACAGCGGGTCCGGAACGTACATCCGGAAGGCGGATTTAAGGGACTTGGCACATCTCCCTCCAGCACGATACGCTTGCTCTCTCTGGCCTGTTTCGGATCCGCGATAGGGATCGCAGAGATCAGGCTCTTCGTGTAAGGGTGCAGGGGGCGGTCCACCAGCTTGTAGCTGTCCGCCAGCTCCACCATTCTCCCCAGATACATCACGCCGATGCGGTTGGAGATATGCTTCACCGCCGACAGATCATGGGCAATAAACAGATACGTCAGCCCCATCTGTTCCTGCAGGTCCTCAAACATATTGATCACCTGTGCCTGGATCGACACATCCAGCGCCGAGATCGGCTCGTCACAGACAATAAATTCGGGATGCACCGCCAGAGCTCTGGCGATACCCACACGCTGCCTCTGTCCTCCGGAAAACTCGTGGGGATAACGGTTCGCGTGCTCGGAATTTAAGCCCACACGTTCCAGCATCTGTATGATCTGATCGTAGCGGTCCTGTTTACCGGACGCAAGCTTATGCACATCGATAGCCTCACCTACGATATCCCCCACCGTCATACGGGGATCCAGGCTGGCATAAGGATCCTGAAATACGATCTGCATCCGTTTTCTGTAGGGGAGCATATCCGCAAACTGCTTTTTCTCCACATCGAAGATCACATCCCCGTCAAAGGTAAATCTGCCGCCCGTAGGCTCATACAGACGCAGTATGGCACGTCCCGTGGTAGTCTTGCCACAGCCCGACTCTCCCACCAGACCGAGCGTCTCTCCCTTCTCTATATAGAAAGAAACATCATCCACTGCCCGGATATATTTTTTATTTTTTCCAAAGCCTCCCGCCGGGAAGTACTGGCGCAGATGCTCTACTTCAATCAAATGCTCACTCATGGGACGCTCCTTTCTCCATCTCTTCCTTCTGGTTCAGCCAGCACTGTGTGTAATGCACCCTGTCAAAGGTAGTCACCGGCGGCATTTCCCGCAGACAGATCTGCATAGCCGCATCACAGCGGGGTGCAAAGGGACAGCCTGCAGGCGGATTCAAAAGATCCACCGGCGTTCCCTCTATGGGTATCAGGCGCTCATGCTCCTTGGTATCCAGCCGGGGGATCGAACGGATCAATCCTTTCGTATACTGGTGCTTCGGATGATAGAAAATATCGTCCGCCGTGCCGTACTCCACGATCCTGCCCGCATACATAACCGCAATACGCTCGCACATACTTGCCACCACGCCCAGATCATGGGTGATCATGATGATGGCCATACCCAGCTTATCCTTGAGTTCCATCATCAGCTCCAGGATCTGTGCCTGAATGGTCACATCAAGAGCCGTAGTAGGCTCGTCCGCGATCAGAAGCTTGGGCTCACAGGCAAGTGCGATAGCGATCATCACACGCTGGCGCATACCGCCCGAAAGCTCATGGGGATACTGTTTCAAACGACGCTCCGGCTCATTGATGCCTACCAGCTCTAAAAGCTCCCTGGCACGTGCTTTGGCCTCCTGCTTTGTCTTATCCGTATGCAGTCTGATCACCTCGGTGATCTGATTGCCGATGGTGTAAACCGGATTTAAACTGGTCATGGGATCCTGAAAGATAATGGAGATCTCATTGCCGCGGATCTGCCGCATCTCCTTCTCCGTCATATTCTCGACCTGATGTCCGTTGAAGTTAAGTTCACCGCCGATCAGCTTGCCCGGATGGGCCGTCAGCCCCATCAGACTGTAAGCCGTAACGGATTTACCGGAGCCGCTCTCTCCCACGATCCCGAGGACTTCACCTTCCCTCAGGTGGATCGATACATCATTCAGCGCTTTGACCTCCCCTGCGGGAGTAAAAAAAGAAAGTTTTTCATTTTTGATATCTACAAGATATTCTGACATTCTTTCAACACCTCCCCATTCTAGTTTTTCAGCTTCGGGTCAAAGGCGTCTCTGAGCCCGTCGCCAAGCAGGTTAAAGCTTAAGATGATCAAGCTGATCAAAACAGCCGGGATAAACAACAGATACGGGTATGTATTGATGCCGTTCAACGCGTCGCTGGCAAGACTCCCCAGAGAAGGCAACGGCACTGCCACACCCATTCCCAAAAAGCTTAAGAAGCTCTCCGTAAAAATAGAGGAAGGGATCTGCAAAGTCGTAGTCACGATCAGCGTTCCGATACAGTTGGTCAGCAGATGCTTTTTAATAATTCGCCCGTTTCCTACGCCCAGCGCTCTCGCCGCCGTGACATACTCGCTCTCTTTTAACATAAGTACCTGGCTTCTGACCATTCTGGCCATACCCACCCAGTAAAGCAGAGCAAACACCACGAAGATACTGACCAAATTCTCTCCCACAGTGTTGAGCCAGTGGAAGCCCGGTTTGGTCGCCAGATTGCTAAGCGGCGCTTTTAACGAAAAGGACAAAAGGACGATCAACAGGATATCCGGGATCGTGTAAATGATATCCACAATACGCATCATCACCAGATCCACCCAGCCGCCAAAGAAAGCCGCAATAGAGCCGTAGGCCGAACCGATCACCAGAATAATACAGGTAGCAATCAACCCCACAAGCAGAGAGATCCGGCTTCCCATCATCACACGGATGGCGTAGTCACGTCCCATCTTATCGGTGCCGAAGATATGGGGGAAAACCTTCTCACCCGCATCGATCCTGGCCTGTTCCTCCGCGGAATACTGCATGGGCGCCAGGTTGTTTGCTCCCTTCATCTGTTCCTTATAGGTATAAGGATAGAAAGCGGGAACGATAAAGGAAAAGATCATCACCACAATGATCACCACCAGAGATACCATGGCTACTTTATTCTTTCTCAGGCGGCGCATACCGTCCTTCCAGAAGCTCACGCTCTCCCGCATGATGATCTGGCTCTGTTTTTCCTCGTCCGTCGCCGGAAGAAAATCTTCCGGATTGAGTTTTAACTGAAAACTTAAAGGATTTTCTTTCATTGTATTATCATGCCTTTCTGTTGCTGATTTGCAGTGTTATCACTTGAGTTTGATTCTGGGATCCACGATCTTGTAGACAATGTCCACAAGCACATTCATTACGATAACGAGGGTCGCCAGAAAAATCGTCGTTCCCATGATCAGAGTGTAGTCGCGCCCGTTGATGGCTGTGATAAACTCACCCCCCAGCCCCGGAATGACAAATATCTTTTCCACCACAAAGCTGCCCGTGATCGTATAGGCAAGCATGGGGCCCACATAGGTAACTACCGGCAGGATCGCATTTCTGAGCGCGTGCTTGAAGAGGATCTTGCCACCCGCCAGACCTTTCGCGCGGGCCGTGCGCATATAGTCCTGCCCCAGCACATCCAGCATGGAGGACCGCATCAGACGCATAATGTAAGCCGTCGGATAGAACGACAGCGCGATCACCGGCATAATATAGTGCTTCGCACTCTGCAGGCCCATGGTGGGCAGAAGCCCCAGTTTAACGCCGAGGAAATACATGAGCACCGTACAGATCACGAAGCTCGGCACCGCGATACCGCAGGTCGCTATCACACTGATCACACTGTCCGCTGCCTTCCCCCTCTTCAGGGCGGCGATGCTGCCAAGCGGAATACCAAGGATCAGGGCCACCAGCACGGATATGCCTCCTACTCTCGCCGATACAGGGAATTTCATGGCGATAATGGACATTACCGTACGACCTCTCTGTTTCAGGCTGTCGCCGAAATCCCCGTGCAGCGCATCTGTCATATACGTCAGATAACGCTGGAACATGGGCTTGTCCAGCCCGTACTTTGCCTCCAGAGCCGCCGTGGCCTGAGGACTGATCGCCTTTTCCGATAAGAACGGGCCGCCCGGCACCAGATTCATCAGGAAAAAGGTGAGAGTGGCAACCGCCCAGATCGTCACGATCGCCAGCAAGATTCTTTTCACAATGTACTTAAACATGGCTATACTCCTTTACTTCAATTTCATAGTGAGACCAATTCTCTTTTTCGCCACATCCACGGTGAGCACCTGCACATCCACCACATCGCCCACGCTGACTGCCTCCAGAGGGTGCTTGATATAGCGGTCCGTGATCTGAGAAATGTGAACCAGGCCATCCTGATGCACGCCGATGTCCACGAACACGCCGAAATCGATCACGTTTCTGACCGTCCCTTTCAGGATCATGCCGGGCTTTAAGTCCTTCATATCCAGCACGTCGCTTCGAAGGATCGGCGCCGGCATATCATCTCTGGGATCTCTGGCCGGCTTTTCCAGCTCCGACAGGATATCCATCAGGGTGATCTCACCGATGCCCAGCTCTTCCGCCAGCTTCTTTTTATCCTTCACCCTCTTGGCCAGATTGCTGACAGCCGTTTTGCCGTCATTTCCGCTCTGAGAAGACGTGACATCCGTGTCATTTATCTCTGTATCCCCGCCCAGGCCGTCCATGCCGCCCATGGCCGCCGCCAGCGCCTTACCCATGGCAGTGTCCGTGTTGCGGATCACAATCTTCTTCTGACGGGGCTTCTTCTCTTTCGCCGGAGCCGCCTTCTGCTTCTGCGCCGCCGTCTTTTTCTGGGCCTCCTTCACATCCTCCATGGTCAGGTTCAGCTTCTCCATAAGCTGCTTTGCCGCCTCGTAGGATTCCGGATGCACGCTGGTGGCATCCAGCGGATTATCCCCGTCCGCGATGCGCAGGAAACCCGCGCACTGCTCGAATGCCTTGGGTCCCAGCTTGGCCACCTTCAACAGCTGCTGCCGGTTGCGGAAGCGCCCGTTCGTCTCCCGATATTCCACGATATTGCGGGCGATCACCTTGGTCACGCCGGAGACATATTCCAAAAGGGATGCGGAAGCAGTATTCAGATCCACTCCCACCCGGTTCACACTGTCCTCCACCACGCCGCCAAGGGCCTCGCTCAGCTTCTTCTGATCCATGTCATGCTGATACTGTCCCACGCCGATGGACTTGGGATCTATCTTCACAAGCTCCGCCAACGGATCCTGCAGTCTTCTGGCGATGGACGCCGCGCTTCTCTGCCCCACATCGAAATTCGGGAATTCCTCCGTAGCCAGCTTGCTTGCCGAGTAGACGGAAGCTCCTGCCTCGTTGACGATCACATACTGCACCGGCACGTCCAGCTCCTTGATCAGCTCCACGATCACCTGCTCGGACTCCCGGGAAGCCGTACCGTTTCCCACAGAGATCAGAGA
>CAZUZZ010000102.1:0-6210 GCA_964625055.1 uncultured Bacteroides sp.
AATCCTCGAAGTCGGGCAGTTCCTCCAGCGACCGATAGAAAGTCACCGACAGCTTCCCGGAAGGGGAGCAGTCTCCAAACAGAATATCCGCCACCGCCTTGCCGCCTCTCGCACCGGGATACCAAAGCTGCAGAACCGCCGCCGCTTTCTCCTGTGCCAACGAAAGATCCATCGCGCTTCCCGTCATCAGACACACGATCACCGGCTTTCCTGTGGCAAGCACCGCCTCCATCAACTTTCTCTGAGGCGCGGGAAGATTCAGATCCGCCTTATCTCCGGAGGCATAGCTGTTGCCGGTGTCGCCTTCCTCGCCCTCCAGAGTCTCATTCAAGCCCACACAGAGCACCACTACATCACTGTGTTTTGCCACTGTGACCGCCTCTGAGATTCGGTCATTCTCCCATGCCAGATTTTCTATCCGATCCTTGAACAGATGGGAACCCTCAGAGAATAAAACTCTCCCATTGTGTCCGACTTTATCCTGTATTCCCTCTAAAACGGTTATGTATCTGGAGGAAGTGCCATGGTAATTTCCAATTAACGCCTCCCGGCTGTTGGCATTCGGTCCGATCACTCCGATGGTCTTTCCTGTTGCAAGGGGCAGGATGCCATCATTTTTCAAAAGCACTACCGATTCTCTGGTCAGCTGCTCCGCCACCGCCAGATGCTCCTCACACTCCACCTTTTCATAAGGGATATTGTCATACTCGGTTTTCTCAAACAATCCCAGCAGATATCTGGTGGTGAACGCCCGCACTGCAGCCTCTGTGATCTCCGCTTCCGTCACCAGTCCCTGCTTTAACGCATTCAAAAGGTACTGATAGGTCACGCCGCAGTTGATGTCGCAGCCCGCCCGCAAAGCCATAGCCGCGGACTCCTCCATGGTGTTGGTCACCATATGATTTTCATGGAAATCCCGGATCGCCCAACAGTCGGAAACATAGTGTCCCTGAAAGCCCCACTCACCGCGCAGAATGTCCTGCATCAGTGTCTTACTGCCGCAGCAGGGTTCCCCGTTGGTGCGGTTATAGGCGCCCATCACGGCCTCCACTCCTGCTTCCTGTACGCAGGCGCGAAAAGCCGGCAGATAAGTCTCCGCCATATCCTTTTTAGAAGCCACAGCATTAAACTCATGGCGAACGGCCTCCGGCCCTGAGTGCACCGCAAAATGCTTTGCGCAGGCGGCAGTCTTTAACAGATCGCCGTCTCCCTGCAGGCCTTCCACATAGGCCACGCCCATCCGGGAGGTGAGATAAGGATCCTCCCCGAAGGTCTCCTGTCCCCTGCCCCATCTGGGATCTCTGAAAATATTTACATTGGGGGACCAGAAGGTCAGTCCCTTATAGATATCTCTGTCATTCTCCTCTACATTGGCGTTATATTTTGCGCGTCCTTCCGTAGCCGCCACATCTCCCGCCTTCCGAATCAGCGCCTCATCAAAGGTAGCCGCCATGCCGACCGACTGGGGAAAGCTGGTCGCCACCCCCTGCCTCGCCACGCCGTGCAGGGCCTCGCCCCACCAGTTATAGGCCGGAATGCCGAGCCGCTCGATCGCAGGCGCATCATAGCGCAGCTGGGAAGCCCGCTCTTCTATCGTCATCTGGCCTACCAGATCTTCCGCCATTTTTCTTGCCTTTTCACGATTAATCATCTCTTCTTTTCCTTCCCCTTTAGCCTTTCACCGCTCCTGCCGTCAAACCGTCAACAATTTGATTACTGAACATACAGTATACAACAATTGTCGGTATGATGGCAATAACGATCGCCGCAAACATCTGCGAATAGTTCGTATTATAAGGACCCACGAACTTCGACAGGGAAACCGGCAGCGTCTTTTTAGAATCATCGGAAATGAATACCATCGCCAGAAGCAGCTCATTCCAGTTTGCCACAAAGGTCATCAAACCTGTCACAAAAAGTCCCGTCCGGGAAAGCGGCAGCGCGATATGGGTAAAGGTTTTATAAATAGAGCATCCGTCAATACACGCCGACTCAAACAGCTCATTAGGCAGACTCTGGAAAAATCCCGTCATGATAAAGATCGTGATGGGAAGCGACAGCGTCAGATAGGGCAGGATCAATCCGACCAGATTGTCTGTCAGGTGCATCTTGGAAAATCTGGTAAACACAGGGATCAGGATACAGTGTACCGGAATCATCATACCCGTCAGAAAATAGGTCATCATCGCCCCTGACAGCTTCCACCTCATCCTGCCGATGGCAAAGGCCGCCATGGAACCCACAAGCAGGCCAAGGATCAGCGTAATGCCGCAGACAAGAGCGGAGTTTAAGGTTGCCACACCCAGTCTGCCTGCCGTCCAGGCAAAGCTGTAATTTTCGATCATCAAATGCTCCGGCATCGCCCATGGCGATACGAACAGTGTCTTATCATCCTTCAGGGAAACATAGATCACCCACAGGAGCGGCAGCAGATAGATGACCGCTAAGATCGACAGAAACACATATATGATCTTCGTTATAAGTTTGGTTGGTTTTCTTCCTGACTTTTCCATCTTCCGCCCTCCTTACATTTCATAATTGTCCACTTTAACAAATTTATTGATAATAAACGTCACTAACAGGCAGAGCACCAGAAGCACTGTGCCGATGGCACTGGCATAGCCGTATTTAAAGAACTTAAATCCCTGTGTATAAAGATGCGTCGCCAGCACGTCTGTCATGTGGTTTGGTCCGCCCTCCGTCATGTTAAAGATCAGGTCAAAGAACTTCAGGGAACCAATAGCATTTAAGGACATCGCTGTCGCCACCATGGGACGGATCAGCGGCAGGGTGATATAGCGGAAAGCCTGTGCCCTGGTACAGCCGTCTATGTAGGACGCCTCGTACAGGGAGGAATTGATCCCCGCGATCTGTGCCATATAGAGCATCATGGACTGTCCCACATACTGCCACAGTGCAACCGAGGCGATCACCCACATGGGAAGAATGATATAACCCTTGGTATCCATCAGCCAGAGAGGCCCTTCTATGCCAAACTGTGCCAGCACCTGGTTGATACCCAGCTTCGGCGTAAAGATGAACATCCACAAAAGACCTAAAGCCGCTGAAGATAACACACAGGGCAGATAGTATACATTCTTAAAAAAGTCCCGTCCCTTTTTGATATTGGTCAAAAGCGCCGCCAGGATCAGGCCCGCGATCAACTGTGTCACCACCGAGAAGATCAAAAAGAACATAGAATTCTTCAGGGCGATCTTCATCGTCCTGTCTATGGTAAACAACTGTTTGTAATTTTCTAATCCAATAAACACCGGCTTTGTCAACGCATTATAGTCACAAAACGAATAGTAGACTGATTGGCAGATCGGAATAAACAAAACGAGCGTAAATAACAGAAATGCCGGTGCTATAAACAAGATAATCGCCTTTTTGTCCCGTAAAAATTTATCCATACACACCTCCGAAATCTTAGAAAAATGCAGGATTGGATTGCTCCAATCCTGCGTAAGAATGTTCCATATTACCTTTTACTTATTTATTCCAGATGTTATTCTTGTACCAATCCTCCAACGATGCAAGTCCGTCCTCTACAGGCGTACCCAGATAGATGGAAACCATAGTATCATCAAAGGTAGATCCTGCCTCTGTGGTTGCCAGAGACTCATTGTAGAAACCGAAGGTGGACTTTGCGTTTCCGAATACATCCATCACGTATGCGAGCTGCGCAGGCGCCTTGGATGCATCGTACTCTACTGTGGTCACAGGAATTTTACCGCCTACCTCTGCGGTATACTTCTGTGCCGTATCATCGGTAAAGTACTTCATGAATGCGATAACTGCTTCGGGATGAGCTGTGTTCGCGCTCATAGCAAGACTGTCGGATTTCGCAATGACTCTGCCGTCCGTGCCGGGGAATGCGAACACGCCGCACTTGCTCTCAAAGTCAGGATTAGAACCGTTGATCTGCGCAATTGCCCAGGAACCCTGGATCAGCATTGCCGCCTCTTCGTTATAGAAGTTTGCGGTAGCCACATCGTTGGTGTCACCTGCTGCCGTAGGCTGGAAATACTGGGAAATCTCAACCAGCTTGTTGGTAGCGTTCACTACATTGCTGTCAAGCCAGGAAGCCGTACCTGCATCCAGAGCCGCCGTGTCTACGCCTTCACTGTCACACAGGTAACCTGCCAGCATGGATAAGCACCATGCGGTACCTGCGGAGATGGTAAGCGGTGTATAGCCTGCTGCCTGCAGCTTCTCACAGGCGTCTAACATTCCCTGCCAGTCTGTGGGCATCGTAGTGATACCGGCATTCGCAAACATCTCGGTGTTATAGAATACGCAAGCTGCAGCGATGTTCAACGGCACTGCGTAAATCTTACCGTCATAGGTCTGCTGTGAGAAAGCACCCTGACCGCCGTTAAAAGTATCCATCCAACCGTCGGCCTGTAAGTAGCTCGTCAGGTCCGCCGCCACGCCGGGCTCCACATATACATCCAGGTTCGGGCCGGGACTTACGATGAAGCAGTCGGGCGTCTCCCCTGCCGCAACCAGCGCATTCAGCTTCGGATAATACTCTTCCAGATTGGTGGTCACCACATTGACATGATACTGACCCTCGTAATCCTTATTAAATCTCTCTACTGTCTCACGATAGCCGATAGAGATCAGATCCTCTGTCGCGTTCAGGTCATCCCAGAACATCCAGGTGATCTCCTCCACATCCCCGCTCGCCGCAGGAGCCGCAGTCTCGCCGCTGTCAGCCGTATCCTGACTCGCGCCGCTGTCAGCTGCAGGTGCCGCCGGCGTGTCGCTGCCGCCGCCACAGCCAACCAGCATAGATGCTACCATGGCAGTGCTCAGTAAAACAGATAACACTTTCTTCTTCATTTGAAAACCTCCCTTATAGAATGATTGATTGTAATTCTCTGTTACAAGTTCAGTATAGCAAGTCTGTTCTCCTTAATCTTTTTAATAATTGCTTTCTGTATATCAAAAATTGCTACTATTTCAATTTTTGCTATTATCAATTTGCCTCATTTTTAAAAGATTCTAAAACATTTTATGTTTATAATGCCCTATTCTCTTGTTATTCTTCACTTTTTACCATCAAAAATTCTATTTTTTCTGTTGTTTTTTCTAATCAATATGGTACTATGGTATTATAAAAAAGCAATTTTTAGAATCTAAATAGCAATTTTTGACATAGTTATAGCAATTTTTGACAAAAGAAAGGAACAGCAAACATGATCGAAGTGTTGAACGGCATCAAAGAAACCGTGGTCTACAAGGAGGTACAGGGCTTTAAAGTACATGATAATACCGATTACGAGGCTTACCCGGATCACTGGCACACCCCCATAGAGATCATCATGCCCATCGAAAACTACTATGATGTTTCCACCAAACGGGAGGTCATCACCATGCAGGAGGGAGATATTCTTCTCATCAATTCCGGCGTGGTGCACGGTATGCCCTCCACCATCCACGGGGAACGGATCCTTCTGCAGGCGGACATTTCTCTGCTGCACAACGTAGCAGATATCGAATCCACTCTCTCCACCATTCCCCAGACGCTGCTCCTGTCGCCCGCCACAGCCCCCTCCATCCACGAGCAGCTGAAAACACTTATGCTGGAGATCTATCGGGAATACTTCAGCGGCACCATCCTGATCAGCGCCTCCATCTACGGAAAGCTTCTGGAAATGCTGGTTTTGATCGGCAGAGAGTACGCAGGGAAAAGAAACGCCTTCGACATGACCTCCGGCAAGCCGAAAGAACATACCGAAAAGCTTATGATGGTCTGCAGCTATATCCACGATCACTGCACGGAGGATCTGTGTCTGGATGATGTAGCCGCGCTGGCAGGCTTCAGCAAGTATCATTTTTCCAGGCTCTTTAAAAATTATACCGGAGTCTCCTTCTACAAGTATTTAAATAAGAAGAGAATGGAACACGCCGAAAAGCTGCTGGTGGATCCTTCTCTCTCCATCACCGAAGTGGCGCTGCAGTCCGGTTTTTCCAGTCTTTCTGCCTTTATCAGAATGTTTAAGCTGATCAAGGACTGTACTCCCACCGAATTTCGGAACCTCTACGAGGACTGATCCTTTCCCTCGGGTATTATTTCAGGTATTGACAAAAAGAGTATGTTTTGATACACTGTAACACGGTGACAAGAGGCTTGTTCCTTCTGTCAGCAGGCTGCTGTGGCTCAGTCGGTAGAGCGTCGCATTGGTAGTGCGGAGGTCACGG
>CAZUZZ010000103.1:0-6206 GCA_964625055.1 uncultured Bacteroides sp.
ATCCGGGCGCATACGGAGAGACGTTTTTATCAGGTCTCTTATGGTAATCTCCCGGCACCCCTCCACATTTGCATTTCTGGTCTCCAACCGCACCAGATTCGGAATATTTTTAATTTGCAATTCCGCGCTGTCCTCGATGGTGATAATGCGCTCCTCTCCGGGAATATAGTTTGACAGTGCATTTAGAAAAGTGGTTTTCCCGGAGCCGGTTCCGCCGCTGATAAAGATATTGTATTTTGCCTGTACCAGTTTGTTTAACCATTGACATACCTCCTCTGTAATAGATCCAAAAGACACCAGATCCTCCATGGTAATGGGTTGATCAGGAAATCGTCTGATCGTCACGATGGGCCCGTTTAGCGCTACGGGATTTAATACCACGTTGACGCGGGCACCGTTCTGCAGTCTGGCATCCACGATCGGAGACGCCTCATTGACTGTCCGGTTACAGTCCGATACGATCTGCTGTATCACATTCTGCAGCTTTTCCGCACTGTCAAAGTGCAGGCCGCTCTCCATAAGTCTGCCGCTCTGCTCTATAAAAATCTGATTCGGCCCATTAATCATGATTTCCGTGATCTGCGGATCATCCACCAGTTCCTGCAGAACATCCAGTTTGCGGACTGCGTGAAAAAGCTCTTTTCTGAGTTTGGTGCGCTCCGTCAGAGAAATAGGACTCTCCCTGCTTTCCCGGATCAACATCTCGTCTATCAGTTCCCGTATCTCTTCATCACTGCTCTCACGAGAAAAATCAATACTTTCTATCAGCTTTTCCTTTAAAAGCTTCCTCTTCTCCTCCGTGCTGTTCATAAATATCCTCCCTGATGATCGCTTTCACATAGCCCGCCAATTCCCCGTGCGTCATCATGTCCAGGCTTGCCGGCAGCTCCTGAAAAATGGGAAACCGACATTTCACTGTCCGCTCCGCGATCTCATCCAGATTGTTGAACTGCAGCATCTGCTCGTACTGACGAAGCTTCGCCGACGCAAAGGGATCCTCTCTGGTGATGGTATAGATCTTTTGACAATTTTTTAACAGATCAAAAAGGCCGTCTATCCCCTCATCCAGATCCAAAATCAGATACTCGTATTCTCCGATCGCTGCAATATCCCTGCAAAGTGCAAGCCACTGCTCACCCGGCACCTCTTTCAGGCCCAGCGCATACTGCATCGGAGGAATATAATCCAACCCTCCCGCATTCTGTATTATGGTAGGAAGTCGTAGAGCCAGTTTCTCCCTGGCGCTCTGGAAGTAATACACCACATCCAGCATATCTGTCTGGTATTCCCTCCTCAAAATCTCTCCCAGGCCGGAATACATTTCAAAATTCAGATACAGTGTCTTATGCTCCTTCGCCAGCATCTGTCCCAGCGTCAACGCAAAGGATGTCTGTAAACATCTTTTGATCGGAGAATAGATTCCTATCATCTTGGCCTCTGTGCCCGTCTCCTCGGAATAATCTTTCCAGTCTCCCGCCCCATCGATGGCATCCAGCATCGCCTCCACCACTTTCTCGGGACTCTGATATTTACTGATACAGTACAGATCCTCTTCTGCTGCCTGGTTGCTCTCCTGCAGGATAAACATCTGTGCAACCTGTTTACAAAGATATTCCTCCCGGAGCATCCTCCATGCGGTCTCCGCGATGAGCAAGACCTCTATCTCCTCCCGTCCCGCAAATTTTTCCAGCTCCTCCACCGCCGTAAACAGATGCAATGTGTAAGGCAGTCTCACCTTGTCCAGAATATACTCTGCCATACGGAAAGCGTATCCTTCCTCCGTATCGCAGATTGCCATGATCTTATGTTTCAAAATAGTCCTCCCATTCTGCACACCGCACTGAACAGAATCGGCACCGCAAAGTGAATCTTATTCTTACAGTAGGTGTGATAATCCTGTTTTAAATCTTCTCCGTAAATTTTCCAGTGTCCTGTCCGCCGGACATCGCACAGATAGGAAAAGAAATACTGAAACCGTTCCCTGCCGTTTCGTTCTGTGATAAGCTTCCCAAGCGAAAACACTGCGCCGATCGCAAAAGCGCCCGCCAGTATGCTCATAAATTCTCTCACCGGCAGAAAACTTGCGATCATGACAAACAGCTTGACATCACCTGCACCCAATACGCCTGTTTTAAACAGAGGATACATAAGAAAAAATGCAGGAAGCACAGATACCAGAAGCTCTAAAATGCTCCGTCCAAATAAGAAACTTCCCGTGACTCCGATCACAATACCCAGAAAGATAAAACCATTCGGAATCCGGTCCGTCTTAAGATCTGCTAACGCGGAAAGCAACAGCAGGAGAAGTAAAATAGATTGCCAATGATTCAGCCCAATAAAACCACCTCCATGTCTTATCATAAATCCGACTCAATGAAATAATTGGGAAGAATTTCCCGATGCCGTAAGGCGTAAGGCGTGGAATAGAATCCACATAGAATTTCTTGAGTTGTGAATTGAATTATAACACAAATAAAACGCTTGTCTATAGGTCTTTCGTAAAAAAAATCTTTTTGTGAATTACTCACAAAATTTTAAAAAAATGAATGCCATAAAGTACCGCAAGCCCCGGAAATCCGAGGATACCGGATGTCAAAATCGTGAGCGGATTGATTCCGACAGCCACCTGCAGCTGTCTGGCTGCCAGCAGATGATTAAAGGCATATATGCCAATCGTACCCATCACTGCCCGAAGGACAAAATTAACAAGCCACTCTACCTTCCGGCCCATCGCGCCAATCGCCAACACGATCAGACACACCGCTAATATTATTGCAGCTCCGCCCATATTTCCCATATATTTTGTCTCTCTATATCTTGTCTCTCTACAAGATATGTGAACAGGCTCTCTAATATTACATGAATATTTTCGGAAAGTTTTACCTAAACTGGTAATATATGGAGCCTGCTCCTATTTAAGGTTAACGAATCGATTTTAGAAAGGGCAGAAAGGTTGGGTAATGGCAGTATGAAAATGATTTTCAAACAAAGTCCCTGTATTCCTGTGGATGATGACGTGATCGTGGACGGGCACAAGCTTACGCTTCGGGAAGAGCTGATTCTGGCAAGACACGCTCTGGAAAATGCTTACTCCGGATTTGATAATGCGACAGATCCCGATCTTATTGATTGCTATATCTTTGAGTTGAATGCCGTCATGAAACGCTACAAGTATCTATTACAAAAGGCAGCGGAAACCGATCCGCTGCCCGATCAGGAATGTGCCGAAGCATACTATCCCCTCACATTTTTATAACTCACACACAAAAACCTCTGTTTACGGCGGGATCCGTGATATTTTCCATAAGATTCTCCCTGCCGTAAGTAAGCCCTGCATACACGGTCTGTGTATTTCCCATGACAGGCCCTGTCTCATCCTGTCCCTCGATCTGCTTGTAGGCCGCTGTCAACTTCTCTACCATAGGACGGATATGCTCCAGATTCTCAGAGGTATGATATAACGCAGCCTTCGCCACCTCTCTGTTGATAAAGAGATAAATCTGTAACAGATTTTGCGCCACCTCATACTCCAGATGCAGAGAATCCATCAGTTCGCAGATACAACCCTGAATCCTGCGGATCGCGTTCTTAAAATCATCCCTTTTTCCTGCATCCAGGGCATCCTTCGCCTCGTCAATATAGAGCAGCGTCATCTCATATAAAATAGTGATCAGCTGCGTCTTATTCGCCTGCGTGATACGCAGGGTATATTCCTGTTTTAATTCCTTGGTCATATCTTACTCTCCATTCCGGGACATACACACATCTGTCCCACACCATTTACCTATATCTACTCTGCATCACTGCAAAAGCTGCAATACCTGAGAAGGTCTCTCATTTGCCTGGGCAAGCATGGAAACTGCCGCCTGAGATATTACCTGCTCCGTCGTGTAGTTGGTCATTTCCTCCGCCATATCCACATCCATGATACGGGAATAGGATGCTGTCATATTCTCGTTGGATACTGCCAAATTGTTGACTGTGTGCTCCAGACGATTCTGGTATGCGCCCAACCTGCTTCTCGCATCCGATACATAGAGAATGGCGTTCTTGATTGCCTTGTTGGCATCTGCAGACTCTTCTATCGTCGTCATCTTCACATCTTCGATTCCCATCCTGTTCAGCGACATCGTAGGAATACGGACTGCAAGCTGCTGACCCTCATTCGGGCCTGTCTGGATATCCATGGTGCCGATGCCGGTGGCATCAAAAACCAGATCCTGAATCGTCTCTGATTCATATCCTATGACATTGCCATCATCATCTGTGATCTCCGTAACCGCAACATCATCCATATTGATTTCCAGGGTCATCTCAAAATCTAAAGGTCCTGTAAGCTTAAGCTTGCTTCCCATCGCGTCGGAAATCTTCACGCCCTCCGGAAATGCATCGTTATCAGCATCCTTCGTCGTTTTCAAAGCAATCTGGGTTGCATCTTTATCAATCTTGCCATCCTTATCATATACGACCGTCAATGTGTCAATTCTATAGGTCTTGGGAATCACTTCATCCGAATAGTAATCCGCCTTCACCTTATGATTGTTGGTATAGCCACGCAGATCAAAAGTGCCGTCCAGAAGCGTCTGTCCGTTAAACTGCGTATCGGTAGAGATTCTGGTGATCTCCTCCTTAAGCTGCTTCACCTCCTGCTCAAGCGTCATGCGGTCTCCGGTGGTAAGCGTTCCTGTCTCGCCCTTAACTGCCAGCTCATTCATTCTCTGCAGCATCTCATGTACTTCTGTCAGCGCGCCGTCTGCCGTCTCAATGATCGAAATGCCATTATTTGAATTCTGGGTTGCCGTGCCGATTCCCGTGATCTGGGTATTCATTCTTTTGCCGATGGCATAACCCGAAGGGTTATCCTTGGATGTCGTCACCTTAAGCCCGGATGAGAGACGTCCCAGAGATTTGGACACCCTTGAATCCGATGCATTTAAAGCATTGCTTGCACGCATTGCCGCCGCATTATAACTGATCTTCATATTCTTTTCCTCCTTATTATGCCGTCAAAGTTGTAATAAACGCCTTCGCTATGTGATACAGATCCGCTGTCTGCTGTCCGCTCTCACCCTCCGGCTCTCTATCTGCGTAGTCCTCACCAGCGATTTCACGGCTATACAGAATCGCAACATTGCCGACCTCTCGTGTCTGTCCATTTTCTCCGGAAACAGCCAGCGCTTTCTGAAACGCCTCCTGTCTGCCCTTCAGCCACTCTGTACCCTCTTCGCTGTCACAGACAACATAGCCGGATACGCTCTGTTCTCTGAGAGAAAATCTCGCTGTGATCTGTCCATACTCCTCAGTCTGTGCGGTGATGCTCACCTTGCCCGCTTCACCGCCATGCAGAACCTTCAGGTTGATCGCTGTCAGCTCACCGTTAATCTCCACAGGAATCTGATAGTTCTCCTCCTGCGCCAGATTTCCCGCCAACGCCAGCTGCTTTTTACAGCTCTGCAGAGTTTTCAGATCCAGATAATCGTCCGGTGCCTCCAGCGCCTCGTCCAGAATCTCAGTAAAGGTCTCCTGCATTTCCTCGTAGGCTTCCTGCGTACTTTCCTTATCTGTCAGCTTCTCTATCAGACCACGGGACTGCTCACCTGCCTCCGGGCTTCCTGCGCTGTCCTCTAACTCTCTGAGCTTCCGATACAGAGCTCCCGGCTTTTTCCGAAGAGCTGCCGCGGCTTCCAGATTATTTCCCGTCACCGGCTGTCGATACGCCACAAGCTCCTGTACCACAGCCTCCTCCACATTCTCCAGACCGCGATAGGATTGCAGCTGCTCCTGCCCGTAAGCCCGCTCCAAGGATGCATCCGCCTCCTGCTGCCGCAGAGTATCCGCAAATTCTTCCATAGACATTTCCGCCAAAGGCTCCATTTGCGCTAACATCTCCGGCTCCAGTGTATCCGCGATCTCTCCGGCAAGCATATGGTAATAGCTCTCCGCCTGCTCCGTTCCTTGCCGGTTCTGCCCTCCGCCGTACTCTCCCGACTGTGCGCTCTCCTGGCCCAGCCCCGAAAAACCACTTAAAATCTGATCCGTGATGGACTTATTCTTCGCCACGGCATCCACGCCGTTAAAGTCGTCATCCACCTGGTAATCCATACCCTGCTTCTTTGTACTGCGCATAGCTGTCAGAAGATTTCTAAAGGAGATTTCCGCTCCTTCCTTCAAAAGACTTCCAACCGCCGCATCATCCGTCTTTTCTA
>CAZUZZ010000104.1:0-6178 GCA_964625055.1 uncultured Bacteroides sp.
ACTCTGCCGCTATTTTGAATCCATGGGCAGGCGTGCGCGTCTGGTCTACGGCGGAAGAAATAAGATACAAAAGCCCAATCTGCTGCTGATGCTGGAGCATCTGGACATTCCCATCACTCATATAAAAGATGCGGCGGCTTATGTCAAGGAACAGCCGGAAGGAAAGCTGCCGGGACTTTTGATCACGGTGGATTGTCAGTACGGCGCAGGCAATGTGGTGAAGCTGCCTGCGGAGCAGGTGGCGGTCATCGACCATCACCAGATCGAGACGGAACAGGCGGAGCTGAGTGAGATCAATCCTCATGTGGGAAGCTGCTCCACACTGGTGTGGCAGATGCTGTGCAGAGCCGGTTATGAGATAAAAGATATCAAGCTGGGTACGGCATTGTACTATGGTCTGTTTACGGACACAAATCAATTTTCGGAGATCTTTAATCCGTTGGATATGGATATGCGGGAAGCAGTTCCCGTGGATAAGACGCTGATCACATTATTCCGCAATTCCAATCTCTCTCTGCAGGAGATGGAAGTGGCAGGGGTGGCTATGATCCGGTATATCTATAATGATGACTATAACTATGCGATCATCAAATCCAAACCCTGTGATCCGAATATTCTGGGATTGATCAGTGATTTCCTGATCCAGGTGGCGGAAGTCTATTGCTGTGTGGTCTATAATGAGACAAAGGACGGTTATAAATTCTCTGTCCGCAGCTGCGTGAAAGAGGTACAGGCCAATGAACTGGCAGCTTTTCTGGCGGAGGGCGTAGGTTCCGGCGGCGGACACCGGGAAAAGGCGGGCGGCTTCATCAATATGGCGCTCTATGAGGACGCCTATCCGACACTGCACTCGGAGGCTTTTTTCAGTGAACGGCTCAATGATTATTTCGATCACTGTCAGGTTATTTACGCGAAAGAATATGATATCGATCTTTCGGATATGCGTACCTTTGTGAAAAAACCGATTCCGCTCGGCTATGTGGAGGCAAAGGATGTGCTGCCACTTGGTACGCCCATCACGATCCGGACGCTGGAAGGCGATGTGGATCTGGTGGTGGAGGAGGATCTGATCATTATGGTCGGAATCAAGGGGGAAGTGTATCCAAACCGCCGGGAACGTTTTGCCAGAACTTATGAGGCGACACAGAGACCTTATCATGAATGCGAGGATCACAGCCAGTGTAACCTCCTGTATGAACCGACAATACATGACCGTTCCACGGGAGAGGTCAGGCAGCTGATCGATCACGCAAAGATCTGTATTGC
The DNA here is from genome assembly GCA_964625055.1 of uncultured Bacteroides sp. Taxonomy (GTDB): domain Bacteria; phylum Bacillota; class Clostridia; order Lachnospirales; family Lachnospiraceae; genus UBA3282. The sequence continues at coordinate 1,267 of CAZUZZ010000104.1, forward strand.
CAGCGGTGGTGCACACATATATTCCCGGGAATTGACTGAAAGGGTTAAAGTTTTTTCCGCGTGGGACGAAGAGAAGTATATGTTGGGAAGACCGGGAGATTATCTGGCGGTGCGATGTGACGATAAGCATGATATCTATGTTGTGGAGCGGGATATTTTCTTTAAGACGTATGAGGAAAAGAATGGTGAATAGCATGAAAAAAGAAAGAGATGTCGCCGCAGCGGAAGAATGGCAGTATGATGCCTTTATCAGCTACCGGCATACGCAGCCAGACAGTTTTGTGGCGCAGACACTGCATAAATGTCTGGAAAGCTTTAAACTGCCGCGCAGTGTGGTGCGGCATAAAGAGGAGGAAAACGATGGGAACCGGATCAAGACCCGGATCCGCAGAGTGTTCCGTGACAGAGAGGAGCTGCCTCTGGTGAGCAATCTTGCCGATCCGATCACGGAGGCGCTGGAACATTCGGAGTATCTGATCGTCATCTGCTCTCCCAGACTGAATGAGTCAATGTGGTGCCGCAAGGAGATAGAGACCTTTATCCAAACGCATGACAGGGACCATGTGCTGGCGGTTTTGGCGGAGGGAGAGCCGGAGACCTCGTTTCCGGAGGAGCTGCTCTATCGGGAGGAGAAAGAGCATAAATCTGACGGCAGTGTCATATGTAAAAAGGTTCCTGTGGAACCGCTGGCAGCAGATGTGCGAGGAAGCACACACAGAGAAATGCGCAGGAAAATAAAGAGCGAACTGCTTCGTCTGGCGGCGCCCATGTTCGACTGTAATTATGACGATTTAAAGCAGCGGCATAGAGAACAGAGAATGAGAAAGGTTCTTTTGACATCTGTGTCGGCGAGTGTAGTGTGCTTATTGATCGGGCTGGTCAGTACGGCGGCGGCACTGAAAATACAGCATCAGAGTCGTCAGATCGAGGAAGGAGCCAAGCTCATCTATGAACAGTCCGAAGTGATAGAAGAGCAGTATGAAGAATCGCAGCGCAGGATCACGGAAGCCTATGCCAGAGAAGCGCTTGGCTATCTGGAAGAGGGAAACCGGATGATGGGATTGGCGGTGGGCGTCATGGCCTATCAGAATTATCTGCCGGAACTCTCTACTAAGGATCAGATAGCTGCAGACTGTCCGGCGCAGCTTATGTATTCTCTGTCAGAATTGCTGTATCTGTATGAGAACGATACACGGATCAAACCCGACCGGATTTTAGAGGCGCAGAGCACCATTCGTTTTATGGAGGTTTCCCCCAAGGGCGGCAGAGTGATGGCTCTGGGTGATTCCGGCAGATTGACTGTCTGGGAGAGCCTGCACGAGAGCAATATGATATCTTTTCGACCGGAGGGTGTGAACTTGTCCTGGGAGTGTCAGGCAGGATTTCTGTCGGAAGACCGGATCCTGTACCCGCGAAACAATGAGGCCTCTCAGGGAGAGGAAATCTGTGTGCAGAATCTGGAGACCGAAGAGATCAAGACCTATCCCTGCGTTTCCTATGAGGGCGTGGTGCCCATACCGGAGAAGGAAGCTTTTCTGGTGGTGGAAGAGGAAGGCTGTTATCTGGTGGGCGCAGACGGGGAAGCGGCAGACAGATTGCAGTGGGAGCAGATGGAGGAGGGCCTGTATGCCCGGACCGGCTTTGAGTCGGCGCAGGCGGTCACGAAGGATGGCAGGATCCTGGTGGCTTTGGAGCTTATGTCGGGAAGCGAAGAGAAACGGATCGCGGTGCTTACATATCATGCCGACACAGGGGAGAGGCTGGAGACTTCTGTATATCCGATCGACTATGAATATATAGGGAGCCTTTGTCTGGAGGATGGCAGTTATCAGCAGGGCGCCGATCTGCTCTATGTGACCAGTAATCGCAGTGAAAGAACGGATTCTTCGGTAACCACAGCCGGGATGTCTGGTAGACTGCAGGCCTTTGACTTGTCTGGTCAAACAATGCTGTGGAGCTTTGAGGAGTTGGGCAATTGGCTCTACGATGTAGGTTTTGCACGCAGGGAGGGCAGCAGCTATCTTTTGTGTCAGAAATACAGTGAAGCTATGCTGCTTGACAGAAGGGACGGGACGCTGATCGATACTTTTTCTTTCGGATCAGAGGTCGTTATGACCGGTTCCTATACCAATACGGATGATTTTATGGCGTTTACACGTGACGGGATCTGGCATTATCTGAGCACGGAGCGTATGGAGGATGTGACGGGTGTGACCTTTTCCGACTGTACCTCCTCCAATGTGAAGGATTTTGCCATGGGAGACGGCTACTGTGTGACTCTGCCTTATGGCAGCAATCGTATCACGGTGTACCAGAGAGCACTTGGCGCGGGAACGGAGGTATTCCACGAGGGAGAGGATATTTACAGACAGGCGCGGCTTAGCGCGGACGGAAAGCTTCTGGCGGCGGCAAGGCTGGACGATGAAGTCTATACCTGTGTGGAGATGTTCGATACGGCGGAGAAAAAGCTGATCTGGACTTATAAGGATGCAGCCTATTTTGAAGCAATGCTCTTTGGTGACTTTGACGAGGACAATGCAGAGTCCCTTCTGGTGGTCACCAGGGATGCATACCATATCATAGATCCGGCGGACGGTACCGTCCTGCGGACCGTGACTTTTGAAAACGATGGTCTGGAGTATCTGGGCATAGACCGGAATCATGGGGTGCTTTCGATGAAAGCGTATCGTACGTTGTACGGATACCGGCTTTCGGACGGAGAACTGCTCTATGTAGAGGCTCTTTCGGACGGCATCACGGCTGTTTGCAATGAACGGCCCTTTTATGCGGTGGCTTCGAAGGAGACGGACAGCCTTCTCTTTTATCAGATGGGAGAAGAGGAAGTTTATATGGATCCTCTGCAGGACGGTATGGATGTGGAATATCTGGAGACCATGTTCTTTGATGAGGATGACGATGATCTCTATCTGGTCTATAAAGACGGAAGGGTACTTATTTATTTTGTAGACTGGGATACCAAAGATGATATCTATTTCTGTGACTGTCATGGCAAATATGAAGGGCTTTCCGCGTTGATGATGCGGTATGAAGCGGCAGAGGGAGCGGATTTTGGTCTTTTGTGCGGAGATTTTGAGGCTTACCAGATAGATCTGCGAAAGGGACAGAAGTACAGCAAGCGCTCCCATATCAGAGGTTATCTGGCATATGATGCCGTATCCGAAACTTTGTATCTGCACAACGGAGGGAAAATTTACACGTCTCCCTTATATTCTCTGGAGGAGATCGTGGATCTGGCAGAGAAGGCGCTGAGCGACAGCAGCTATTGGAGTTATCAGGAGTTTACACTCGATTATTTGGTGGATATGTGAGTTTCCTATAAAAGGAATCCATTCGGGGGCCCGTGTCGGGTCTTGCAGTTTTGCGAAAAAAGTGTATAATAGTATTGTATGATTTTCAGTATAGACGATTACAGAGTACGACAAGGAGGAATTTGATCATGGGATTTACATTGTTATTGGGTGGTTTTGTTGTGGTAGTGATCATTCCTGTTGTGATTTCCGTGGTGTCGGCAGTGGTGTCAGGCATTGCGGCAGCAGTGGACGATGAGGAAGATTGATCGATCACGGGACTGAGAGACATATGGATCAGGTTATTAAGCACGAATATAGGGATAGGGCAAAATTCCACAGTGTGGAGTTTTGCCCTTTTGAGACAGAGGGAGGGAACGAAGCGTGGAATCCAAAAACTTTATCGAACAGATCATAGATAAGGATCTGGCAGAGGGTGTCTATGACACTGTGCACACCAGGTTTCCACCGGAACCCAACGGCTATCTGCATATCGGTCATGCCAAGAGTATTCTTTTAAATTCCGGTCTGGCAGAGAAATACGGCGGCAAATTTAATATGCGCTTTGACGATACCAATCCGACCAAGGAGAAGAGTGAGTTCGTGGAATCCATCAAGGCCGATGTGAAATGGCTGGGAGCGGATTTTGAAGACCGTCTGTTTTTTGCTTCCGATTATTTCGACCAGATGTATGAGGGAGCGTTGAAGCTGATCAAAAAGGGCAAAGCTTATGTGTCGGATCTGACGGCGGAGCAGATGCGCGAGTATCGGGGAACGCTGACGGAGCCGGGACGAGACGATCCGAACAGAGACCGCAGTGTGGAAGAGAATCTGAGGCTGTTCGAGGAGATGAAGGAGGGCAAGTACGCTGACGGGGAGAAGACCCTGCGCGCAAAGATCGATATGTCCTCCCCGAATATCAATATGCGTGATCCGATCCTTTATCGTGTAGCGCACCTGTCCCATCAGAATACGGGAGACAAGTGGTGCATTTATCCCATGTACGACTATGCGCATCCCATAGAGGATGCCATTGAGGGGATCACCCACTCTATCTGTACGCTGGAGTTTGAGGATCACAGACCACTGTATAACTGGGTGGTGACGGAGCTTGAATATGAGCAGCCGCCCAAGCAGATCGAGTTTGCCAAGATGTATTTGACCAATGTGGTCACTGGAAAGAGATATATCAAAAAGCTGGTGGAGGATGGCATTGTGGACGGCTGGGATGATCCGCGTCTGGTTTCCATCGCTGCGCTCAGGAGGAGAGGCTTTACACCGGAGTCGATTCGTCTTTTCGTGGATCTGTGCGGTGTATCCAAGGCAAATTCCTCGGCGGAGTATTCCATGCTGGAATACTGTATCAGAGAGGATCTCAAAATGAAACGCCCCAGGATCATGGCGGTGACCGATCCGGTTAAATTAGTGATAGACAATTATCCGGAGGGAGAGACGGAATATCTGCCCGTGGTCAACAATCCGGAGAATGAAGCTCTGGGTTCCAGGGAAGTGCCCTTTGGCAGAGAGCTTTATATCGAGCGGGAGGACTTCATGGAGGAGCCGCCGAAGAAATATTTCAGACTTTTCCCGGGCAATGAGGTTCG
>CAZUZZ010000105.1:0-6142 GCA_964625055.1 uncultured Bacteroides sp.
TGTGAATAATAAATCTCCTGATACACCTGGCAGTCTTTCAGCAGCGCCTCGTGTGTCCCACAGGCCACCATCTCCCCATCCTCCAGCACCACGATCTGATCCGCGTGCATAATGGAGGAAGCACGCTGGGATACGATAAACACCGTCGTCTCCCAGGGGAGTTCCCTGAGTGCCTTTCTGAGCGCCGCATCCGTGGCATAATCCAGTGCAGATGCGCTGTCGTCCAGGATCAAGATCTCAGGCTTCCCCACCAGCGCTCTGGCAATGGTAAGACGCTGTCTCTGTCCGCCGGAGAAATTACGTCCTTCCTGCGCCACAGGCGCATTCAGGCCTCCTTCTTTTGTCTCCACAAACTCTTTGGCCTGCGCAGCCTCTAATGCCGCCCAGAGCTCCTCGTCCGTAGCGGCTCCGTTGCCCCACAACAGATTATCCCTTATCGTACCTCGAAAGAGCACCGCCTTCTGTAACACCATACCTACCTTCTGCCGAAGCTCTTCCATCCCGTAATTTTTTACATCCTGCCCGTCCACACGCACGATCCCCTTTGTAGCGTCGTAAAAGCGGGGAATCATATTCACCAGAGAGGATTTACCTGAGCCTGTGCCGCCTATGATGCCGACGGTCTCTCCTCTTTTCACCTTCATATCAATATCGCAGAGAGATTCCGCTCCGGCTCCCTCGTAAGTCAGATGCACATGATCGAACTCCACAGCCAGCTCTTTCTCCGTCGTCTGACCGCTCTTCTTCGCCGCTTCTTTCTCCGCGCCCGTACTGCCGCTCCCCGCCGGACTTTCCCACTGCATAGAGCTCTTTACCTCGAAGACGGATTCGATCCGGTTGGCACAGGCCAGCGCCTTGGTGATGGTTATGATCAGGTTCGCCAGCTTGACCAGCTCCACCAGGATCTGGGACATATAGTTGACCAACGCCACCACCTGCCCCTGAGTAATGCTGCCTTCATCCACCCGGACCGCCCCCGTATAGAGCAGAAGAATGGTAGCCGCATTGATGATGATGTATGTGACCGGATTGGTCAATGCAGATATTCTCCCCACGAACAGCTGTAGATTTGCCAACGTGTCATTCTTTTCTTCAAATCTCTCGATCTCTTCTTCCTCTTTATGGAAAGCCCGGATCACACGGGCTCCCGTCAGGTTTTCGCGGGTAGCGCCGAGCACCGCATCCAGCCCAGCCTGTACCTTGCGGTACATGGGCATGGTGATCGCCGTGATCCCGCAAACCACAATGGCAAGAAGCGGTATGGTCACCACGAAGAGAAACGCCGCCTTCACATCGATCGTAAAGGCCATGATCATGGCGCCAAATACGATAAAGGGCGAGCGCAAGAAGAGCCGCAGCACCATGTTGACGCCGTTTTGTACCTGGTTTACATCCGAAGTCATGCGTGTGATCATGGTGGAGGTGCCCAGCGTATCCATCTCCGTAAAGGAAAGACTCTGGATATGAGCAAAGAGCGCTGATTTCAGCTTGGCGGAAAAGCCCACCGCCGCCCTGGCAGCAAAATACTGCGCCGTGATAGAGCAGACCAAGCCGATCAATCCCAGCGCCACTAAGATTCCGCCCATCTTCAGTACATAGGAGGTATCCGCATTTTTAATTCCCCGGTCAATGACCGCCGCCATAACCAGAGGCACAAACAGCTCAAAGGTCGCCTCCAGCATTTTAAAAAGCGGTGCAAAAACTGTTTCCTTTTTATAATCTTTCAGGTAAACCAGCAATCTTCTCATAACCTTGAACCGACTCCCTCTCTGTCTATAGACACAGACAGCAGTCCCGGATATGAACTGCTGCCCTCTTTATTGTATATATTCGTCCGTCTGAGTCTGAATCTCCTCGCTGATACGCTTTACCGCTGTGGAAGGCTCGTAACTCTCCTCCGGATAGAGCATCTGATGAAGCTGTCTCACATTTTCCTCCAAATCCCTCGGAACCACACAGCTTCCCTTACTGCCCACATTGGCGCCTGCTCTTCCTCCCTCAAAGGGAAATCCGTCGCTCTCCGTCACCTTGTATCCTGCCACACTGCCAAGAACACTCAAGAACTCATTTACGTTTAGGGAGGTCTCCACCTGAGGCAGTACTGCATTGACCATATCAGTCAGAGTGCTCACGGATGCTCCTCTCGCCTTTTCCATCATAGCGGCGAGCACCTCTCTCTGCCGCTGTGCCCGACGAAAATCATCACCCTTCGTGTACCGTATGCGGCAGTAGGCGGTGGCCTGCATCCCATTCAGCAGCTGCCTGCCGCTGTTCTCCACAGGCGTGTAGTCCACGCCCAACTCCTCCGCCATACAGAGCTGATAATTATTCAGGTGGGTGATCTCAGCGTCCGTCACTTCCATCTCTATCCCGCCCAGCGCATCGACCGCATCGATCAATCCGGAAAAACCGATGGTGACATAGTCTGTGATGTCCAGATCCAGATTCATATTGAGCATATTGATCGCCTGCTCCGGCCCGCCCTGTGCATAGGCCGTATTGCATTTATTATAGCTGTCGTTACTCAGGTTCAGATAGGTGTCCCGAAAAACCGATATCAGCTTGATCTCCTGAGTATCCTGATTGATGCTGGCAATCATGATGGTATCGCTACGGGTACCTTTACCCAATTCCCCATCTCTGGCATCCACCCCAAAAAGTGCAATGTTGCGATATCCCTTCGCCGGTTCCTTTTCCTTTGCCTCTGCCTGCTCTACGCTGGTGGTCTTATTCTGAACAATCTCCTCATTGATACGGATATTGTCCTCATCAATGTCCTTGCGGTTTACCTCGCTGGTCATGGTGACGACTACATACATCACGCCAATCGCGATGAACAGGACACAGACCTCCACGATCAGGAGCGGAATGCTCCCCCGAAAGCCGCGCTTTTTCTTATCCATACTGACTCCTTTGTCAGATCTTAGTTCCCCTTTGTATTGCAGATCATCTAAAAAGATATGTTATCACAAAAGCAGCTCTAAATCAAGTCGATGGCATCCCGCACCGTCCCCACACCGATGACCTGCATCCCCATCGGCGGCTTGATCTGTCCCACATTGACTTTGGGCAGGATGCAGGTGGTAAAGCCCAGTTTGGCCGCCTCCGCCACTCTCTGCGCCGCCATGGAAACGCCACGCACCTCTCCGCTTAAGCCGATCTCCCCGAAAACAATGGCCTTATCGTCGATCACCCGGTTCTTAAAGCTGGATGCCACCGCCATGGCGACTCCCAGATCGATAGCCGGTTCCACGATCCGCATTCCGCCGGCCAGATTCACATAGGCGTCGCAGTCGGACATCTGCAGATTCAAACGCTTCTCCAACACCGCCATCAACAGATTGAGTCTGTTAAAATCCATTCCGATGGCCTGCCGTCTGGGTATACCGAAATTGCTGTGGCAGACCAACGCCTGAATTTCTAGCAGAATAGGCCGGGTTCCCTCCATCGAACAGGACACCACGGAGCCGCTTGCTCCCTCCGGCTTACCGCTCAGCATAAATTCCGAGGCATTCTTCACCTCCGAAAGCCCCTCCTCCTTCATCTCAAAGACTCCGATCTCATTGGTGGAGCCGAACCGGTTTTTCACTCCCCGCAGGATCCGGTAAGAGGCGTGTCTGTCCCCCTCGAAGTATAACACCGTATCCACCATGTGCTCTAAAACCCTGGGACCCGCCACGGTGCCCTCCTTGGTCACATGGCCCACGATAAAGATAGACACCCCCAGTCCCTTGGCAAGCTGCATGAGCACATTCGTGGATTCCCGCACCTGGGAAATACTGCCCGGCGCGGAGGAGATTTCCTCGTGATACATGGTCTGGATCGAATCGATGACAGCCACCGCCGGCATCTGCCTGCGGATGGTCTGCTCCACCGTCTCCAGACTGGTTTCGCACAAAAGGAGAAGATTGTCCGAAAAGTCTCCGATCCGATTAGCGCGCAGCTTGATCTGCTGCAGGGACTCCTCCCCGGAGATATAGAGGAGCTTGTGGCCGTCCGCCGCCATATGCCTGCACACCTGCAAGAGAAGGGTGGATTTACCGATGCCCGGATCGCCTCCCACCAATGTGAGGGACCCCTGCACGATCCCGCCGCCCAGCACCCGGTCAAGCTCCGCCATATGGGTGGTCATGCGCTCTTTTTCGCCCAGATCCACCTCACCAAGGCTCACCGGCTCTGCATCCTTCCTTGCCGTCATATTTCCCCGTGCACCACTGCTCTTTCCCGATACCTTCTCCTCCACCATCGTATTCCATTCTCTGCAGCCGGGACACTGTCCCAGCCACTTGGAGGACTCATAACCACAGTTTTGACAAAAAAATACCGTCGCTTTTCCTTTCGCCATAGGTTCTCTCCTATTACTCAAAAAGACGGGGCCCTAAAGCCCCGCCTGTCTGTCCGCCGCCTACTTTACGATCTTTACCTCTGCTGCACCTACGCTTGCAAGCTCCACACTGATATTCAGCTTTCCGCTCAGGTTCGTTTTCATCTCGCCCACATTAGCGCCGTTTACATAGACCTTATACACCGTGTCCTCCTCGAGTCCCACCGTGATCTGCGCATCCTCACTGCCCTCCACCTTGAAGGTGACGCCGTTTTCCGTCTCTGAAAAGCTATTTACGCTGGTCCCCGGCTCCGACTCATAGGCAAACATACCGTTTTTCTCCAGCTTTGTCAGTTCCTTAAAGGTCTTCACCTTGTACAGATTACCGCCATGCTCGTAATCCTCCAGCTTCGCTTTGGCAGCAAGCATATGATTGCCAAAGCTGATCGTTCCGTCGCCCTCTGCGCGCAGCAATTCCTCTACTATAGCCATTGTACTTTCCTCCTATGTTCTATTCTCCTACTGCTTTAACCGTAAAGGTTATCTTCTTGTTCTTAAGCCCCACAGATACCTTGTCACCGCTCTTCACTTTTCCGGCCAGGATCTCCTCCGCCAGCGCATCCTCGATCTCCGACTGGATCGCCCGCTTCATCGGCCTCGCACCCATTTTGACGTCCATATGCTTCTCGATCAGATGTTCCTTCACGGAAGAAGTGATCACCAGATCGATATTCATCTGCTCCCTGCAGCGCTTTGTCAGGTTTTTGGAAAGAAGGGTTACGATCGCCTTCATATCCTCTTTGTTCAAAGGATGGAATACCATGATCTCATCGATCCTGTTGATGAATTCCGGTTTAAAGAGGCGCTTTACCTCCTCCATCACCTTGCCCTTCATCTTATCATAACTCTGTTTCTCCGTCTCCGCCGCACCGAATCCCAGATTCTTGGGATCGATGATCCGCTGTGCGCCCGCATTCGAGGTCATGATCAGGATGGTGTTCTTAAAGCTCACCTTACGCCCCTTGGAATCGGTGATATGCCCGTCGTCCAGCACCTGCAGAAGCACATTAAACACGTCCGGATGGGCCTTCTCTATCTCGTCAAAAAGTACCACAGAGTAGGGATTTCTGCGCACCTTCTCGGAGAGCTGTCCGCCCTCCTCAAATCCCACATATCCCGGAGGCGACCCAATCATCTTGGACACCGAATGCCCCTCCATATACTCTGACATATCCACTCTTATCAGGGCGTTCTCGGAACCGAACATGGCCTCCGCCAATGCCTTTGACAATTCGGTCTTGCCCACACCCGTAGGACCCAGAAACAGGAAAGAACCGATGGGACGATTGGGATCCTGCAATCCCACTCTGCCCCGGCGCATGGCCTTTGCCACAGCCACCACAGCCTCCTCCTGCCCGATCACCCGCTTATGCAGGATGGATTCCAGCTTTAAGAGCCGCTCGCTCTCCTTTTCCGCCAGCTTCTTCACCGGGATCTTAGTCCACAGCGCCACCACTTCGGCGATCTCGTTCTCTCCCACCACATAGGCGCGATTCTGCTCCGCCTGCTCCATCTTCTTGACCAGGCGCTCATATTTCCTGATACAGCTCTCCTGCTTCTTTTTCAACTCCGCCGCCTGGGTAAATGCCTCCATACGGATAGAACGCTCGATCTGCAGGTCTATCTTGTCTATCTCGTCTGACAACTCCTGCAGCTTATCGGGCTGCTTCGTCACATGAAGCCGCACCGCCGCCGAAGCCTCGTCGATCAGGTCTATCGCCTTATCCGGCAGATTTCTGTCATTGATATAGCGCGCCG
>CAZUZZ010000106.1:0-6137 GCA_964625055.1 uncultured Bacteroides sp.
GGGCGAGGGTCTGGAGAAGAAGGAAGAGAACTTTGCGGAAGAAGTTGCAAAACAAATAAACGGTTAATCGGGTATGGGTATGTAAGCCGGTATCCGCAAAAAAAAAGTGGGAACAAAAGAACGCTATGTCGGCGATATCCGCAGAGCGTTCTTTTTATCATTCAGGAAATTGCCACAACCCGCTGGTGAAATTTTCTTGTGCTTTTTTCATAAAATTTCTTTTCGTTATCTCTCAGATGTGATATAGTATAAAAGAATGGGGGAATAAGAGAGCAAAAGGAGTCGATGAAGATGGATGCAGAGCAGGATGCACATTTTCAATTGATGAAACGGCTGCTCATCATCATTCCGCTTACTACGATAGTGATTTTGTTGACCCTGTGCGTATTCTTGGGCGTGAGTCTATATCATGCAAAACAGGAGTTGAAGGCTCTTCGGGAGACGGCAGCCCCTGTAATGGCAGAACAGCAGACGTTTACGGAAGCAGGACAGGGCGGAGACTTTTACACAGCCTCCGGTGTGGACGAGTTCAGACATGGAGATACCGATGATACGGATGTGTCCGGCGAGATGAGCGATGGCGGCAGAAAGGTGTATCTGACCTTTGACGATGGTCCCAGCAGCAATACCGGTAAGATTCTGGATATTCTGGCAGAGTACGATGTGAAGGCGACTTTTTTCGTAGTGGGGAAGCCGGAAGAACGGTATCAGCCGTTATACAAAAGGATCGTGGAGGAGGGGCATACATTGGCGATGCACTCCTACAGCCACAAGTATGATGAGATCTATCAGTCAAAAGAAAGCTATGTGGCAGATCTTACGAAGCTGCAGGAATTTCTCTATGAAACCACGGGAGTCTGGTGCAGGTATTGCAGATTTCCGGGCGGCAGCAGCAATACGGTGAGCAGAGTGGATATGCATGAGCTGATCGCGTATCTGGAAGAGCAGGATATGAGTTATTTTGACTGGAATGTATCTTGCGGTGATGCGTCAGCGGCATACATCAGTCCGGAGGCGATCGTGAGGAACTCTACCGCCAACCTGTCGGAGTTTGGCGAGGCGATGATACTGCTGCACGACGCGGCAGAGAAAAATACGACGGTGCAGGCATTGCCGGAATTGATCGAAAAGATTCAGGCCATGGAAGATACGAAGATCGTTCCGATCACAGATGATACGGAGCCGATTCATCATATAAGTAACGATTAAAGAATGGAGGAATAGGGAATGGGATTTTTTTCGGATTTAAAAGATGATTTATCCCAGGCAGTTAATGAACTGATGCCGGAGGAAGAGCTGGAGGCGGCTCTGGCGGCAGGGCTGACACCGGAGGAGGCAGTCGCTGCGGCGGCACAGAAGTCTGCGGCAGATGAGGCACTTGGATCCGTGGATCTGAGTGATATGCTGGATAAGATAGAGGAAATGGCAGACCCGGCGCTTGCAATGGAGGAGGCGCCCGTAGAGGATGCTTTGCCGGAGGAAGAGCCTGTGATCGAGGAACCGGTCGTGGAGGAGGCTGTGGTCGAGGAACCCGTTGTCGAAGAACCGGTGATCGAAGAGGCGGTTGTTGAAGAGAATATTGTAGAAGAGTCAAGTATAGAAGAAGAGGAGGCAGAACCGATCATGGAAGAAGCGAAGGTAGCAGAGGCTGAGGAAGCAGTCGAGAATAGCGGAGGGAAAGGAAAGACTATGGAAGTACAGGCAAATCGTGTAGCAGTGGATGAGACGGCAGTTGTAACAGAGGGTATGACGATTACGGGTGATATTGTATCAGAAGGATCCATGGAACTGATCGGTACCGTAAACGGTAATCTTGATCTTTTGGGCAAGCTGAACATCACCGGTACAATCCAGGGTAATTCCAAGGCTGCTGAGATCTATGCCGAGGGCGCTAAGATCACCGGTGAGGTGAACAGCATGGGCAGTGTAAAGATTGGGCAGAGTTCTGTGGTGATCGGTAACATCACGGCTACCAGCGCAGTGGTTGCCGGCGCTGTCAAGGGTGATATAGATGTGCATGGACCGGTTATTCTGGATACCACAGCGATTGTGATGGGTAATATCAAATCCAAGTCCGTACAGATCAATAACGGTGCGGTTATCGAGGGTATGTGTTCTCAGTGCTATGCGGATGTGAATCCTACCTCCTTCTTTGAGGAGTTCAAGAAGAAAAAATAAAGCTGACACATAAGGGAGAGCAATATGAAGCGGATACTCTTAAAGTTAAGCGGAGAAGCCTTAGCGGGTGAAAAAAAGACCGGCTTTGACGAGGAGACGGTGCGCGGAGTAGCCCTGCAGGTGAAGCAGCTTGTGGATGACGGCATTCAGGTTGGAATCGTGATTGGCGGCGGCAATTTCTGGCGCGGCAGGTCCAGTGAGAACATCGACAGGACCAAGGCGGATCAGATCGGTATGCTGGCTACAGTCATGAACTGCATCTATGTGTCGGAGATCTTTCGTTCAATCGGCATGATGACATCGATCTTGACACCTTTTGAGTGCGGTTCCTTTACGAAGCTTTTCTCTAAGGACAGAGCGAACAAATATTTTGCAAAAAATATGGTGGTCTTTTTTGCGGGAGGAACGGGACATCCCTATTTCTCTACGGATACCGGCGTAGTGCTCCGGGCGGTGGAGGTGGATGCCGATGTGATCCTTCTGGCGAAGGCGGTGGACGGTGTCTATGACGATGATCCGCACAGCAATCCCAATGCCCGAAAATATGAGGAGGTCTCGATCCATGAGGTGATTGAGAAGAATCTCCAGGTGGTGGATATGACGGCTTCCATTCTGGCGAGGGACAACAAAATGCCTATGTGGGTGTTTGGACTGAATCAGGAGAACAGCATTGTCAACACCGTAAACGGTAAGTTTAACGGCACGAAAGTGACCGTATGATGGTTGGAGGATTACAGTATGGATGAGAGACTGAAGCCCTATGAGGATAAGATGCAGAAGTCTTATGACTTTCTGGTAAACGATCTGGCATCGATCCGTGCCGGACGTGCGAACCCCCATGTACTTGACAAGATCAAGGTGGATTATTACGGAACGCCTACGCCGATCCAGCAGGTAGGCAATATCACGGTGCCGGAGGCGAGAGTTTTGCAGATCGCGCCCTGGGAGAAGAGCCTGATCAAAGAGATCGAGAAGGCGATCATGGCATCGGATGTGGGGATCACCCCCACCAATGACGGATCCCTGATCCGGCTGGTATTCCCGGAGCTCACGGAGGAACGCCGTAAGGATCTGGTGAAGGATATCAAGAAGCGGGGCGAGGACAATAAAGTGGCGATCCGCAACACGCGGCGCGACGGCAACGATGCACTCAAGAAGCTTGCGAAGACCGAAATCTCCGAGGATGAGATCAAGGAGCTGGAGGACAAGCTGCAGAAGATGACAGACAAGTTTATCAAGGATGTGGATAAGCTGGTGGAGGAGAAATCCAAGGAGATTTTAACCGTATGATGATTGAGAGGGGCTTACAGAGCGAGATTCTGTTGCCCCTTTCCGTTTTGAGGTTTACATAATATTTTGTAAACCTGTTGACAGGAGGAGACTATGGCGGAAGAAAAAAGTGTTCCACAGCACGTGGCGATCATCTTGGACGGCAACGGCAGATGGGCAAAGAGTAAGGGTATGCCCCGCAACTATGGTCATGTGCAGGGGGCAAAAACGGTGGAGGTCATCTGCGAGGAGGCCTACCGCATGGGGATACAGTATCTGACGGTGTACGCTTTCAGCACGGAAAACTGGAACCGGCCCGCAGATGAGGTGGACGCACTGATGGGGCTTCTCCGAAATTATATGAAGACCTGTCTGAAGACGGCGGCAAAAAATAATATGTGTGTGCGGGTGATCGGTGAAAAATCCCGGCTGGATGAGGATATCCGGAAACGGATCAATGAGTTGGAAAATGCCACCAGGGACAATACGGGTCTGCACTTCCAGATCGCCATCAATTATGGCGGCAGGGATGAGATCGTCCGCGCTGTCAGAAAACTGGCAGACCAGGTGAGAACAGGGGAGCTCTCGCCGGAGGCTATCACGGAGCAGAGCTTTGACAATGCGCTTGACACGGCGGGTATCCCGGAGCCGGATCTGCTGATCCGCACCTGTAATGAGCAGAGAATATCCAACTTCCTTCTCTGGCAGCTGGCGTACACGGAGTTCTATTTTACGCCGGTGGCTTGGCCTGATTTCAGCAAGGAAGAATTAGAGAAGGCGGTGGAGGCATATAATAAGAGAGACAGACGCTACGGTCTGGTGAAAGAATAGGGAGGGCGTCTGTATGTTTCGTACAAGATTACTGAGCGGCATCCTGCTGGTGGCGATCGCGCTTGCGGTCTTTATTGCGGGAGGTTCCATTCTTGCGGTGGCGCTTCTCTTTATTTCCGTGGTCGCGTATCAGGAATTGACGGCGGCCTGCAAGGTGCGCGGGGAGGAGATGACACCAAGCGCACCGGTCCTTGTGGGGTGCGTGATGACGCTTGTGTACTATGTGGGGATATGCCTTGCTCTGGCAAGGGAGATCACTCTGGCCTTTCAGACGATGATCGTGGTGATCGTGGCGGCGTTTCTCGCCTTTTTGTTCGTCTATGTGTTTACGTTTCCGAAGTACCATGCGAACCAGATACAGGCGTGTATGTTTTCCTTTCTTTACGGGCCGGTGATGCTGTCCTTTCTCTACCTGCTGCGGGAGGGATTTGACGAGGGAATCTATCTGGTTTGGTTCGTTTTTCTGGCCTCCTGGGGGAGCGATACCTGCGCCTACTGCGTGGGCGTGCTGATCGGGAAGCATAAGATGACGCCCAAGCTGAGTCCGAAGAAGTCTGTTGAGGGGGCCGTGGGAGGCGTTCTGGGAGCGGCTCTCCTGTTTGTCCTTTACACGCATTTTGTGATCAACAGCTATACTGCAATCACGTTATCCTTGCCTTTGGCGGCGGTGCTGGGAGCAGTAGGTGCATTGGTCTCCATGGTGGGAGATCTGGCGGCTTCCGCGGTGAAGCGGGATCATGACATTAAAGATTACGGAAAGCTGATACCGGGGCACGGCGGGATCATGGATCGCTTTGACAGTGTGATCGTGGCGGCGCCCATCATCTGTATCGGCATTTATCTGATGATAGGAATATAAGAGATGAGGAACGAGAGATGAAGAAAATAGGGATTCTGGGTTCTACCGGTTCCATCGGGACACAGACGCTTGACATCGTCAGAAAAGAAAAGGATCTGGAGGTAGTCTCGCTGGCTGCGGGCTCCAATGTGGCGCTTATGGAGAGCCAGATCAGAGAGTTTAAGCCCCGGACGGCAGCCCTCTGGGATGAGAAGGCGGCAGCAGACCTGCGGGAGCGGGTCAGGGATCTGCCGGTGCGTGTCGTGAGCGGCATGGAAGGACTTTTAGAGGTATCTACGGAGGCGGATATGGAGATCCTGGTGACCGGGATCGTGGGTATGATCGGTATCCGGCCCACCATCGCTGCCATTGAGGCAGGGAAAAATATCGCTCTTGCGAATAAAGAAACTCTGGTGACAGCGGGACATATCATTATGCCCCTCACGAGGGAGCGCGGCGTTTCCATCCTGCCTGTGGACAGCGAGCACAGTGCGATCTTTCAGTCCATGCATGGTGAGAGACGGGAGCGGGTGGAGAAGATCCTGCTCACAGCCTCCGGCGGCCCTTTTCGAGGGAAAACAAGAGAAGAGCTGGCAGATATGACAGTGGAGGATGCCCTCAAGCATCCGAACTGGTCTATGGGGAAAAAGGTGACCATAGACTCCGCGTCCCTGTGCAACAAGGGACTTGAGGTGATGGAGGCAAAGTGGCTTTTCGATGTAGAGCTTTCCCGGATCGAGGTGGTGGTACATCCCCAGAGTATCCTGCATTCCGCCGTACAGTACGCGGACGGCGGCATCATGGGGCAGATGGGCGTGCCGGATATGAAGCTGCCCATCCAGTATGCATTGTTTTATCCGGACAGACGGCCTATGGATACCGGGAGAGTAGATTTATGTAAACTTGGAAGCCTCACCTTTGAGCGACCGGATACAGAAACCTTCCGGGGGCTTGCGCTGGCTTACCGGGCCGCAGAGCGGGGCGGCTCTCTGCCCACTGTATTCAATGCGGCCAATGAGAA
>CAZUZZ010000107.1:0-6033 GCA_964625055.1 uncultured Bacteroides sp.
CTGGATTTTGACGATATCGAGCATTTCGCCCTGCAGGTGCTTGTCAGGGAAGAAGATAGAAAGTGTGTTCCCACAGAGACTGCGTTAGCCTATCGGGACTGTTATCAGGAGATTTTGATCGACGAGTATCAGGACAGCAATCTGGTGCAGGAATATCTTTTATCCTGCATCAGCGGAGAATCAGAGGGACGTCACAACCGCTTTATGGTGGGAGATGTGAAACAGAGTATCTATAAGTTCCGACTGGCAAGGCCCGAGTTGTTTTTGGAGAAGTACGAGACTTACGGGCAGGCTGGGCATGAGAATCTGCGGATCGACCTGCATCAGAATTTCCGAAGCCGCAGGGAGGTGCTTGACAGTGTCAACGGGCTTTTTGAACGGCTGATGGGACAGGAGGCGGGCGGGATCGTCTACGATGAGCAGGCGGCGCTGCACCTGGGAGCGTCTTACCCTGAGAACGCTTCTCAGGCTGTGAATGATTCTCAAGCTGAGAGCGATTCTCAGGCTGCGGATGAGGCTCAAGATGAGAACGATTCGCTGAATAGGACGGAGCTGCTTCTCTTTCAGACCCAGGATGCGCCCGAGGAGGTTTCCGTGAAGGAGCAGGAGGCCTACGGCGTGGCGGCCAGGATCAAGGAGCTTTTGCGGACATTTCAGGTCACCGACCGGGAGACGGGGAAACTGCGGAAGGCTTCTTACCGGGATATCGTGATCCTGCTTCGCACCGTGTCCGGCTGGGATGAGGTGTTTAAGAAGGTGTTGGAGCAGGAGGGGATTCCTGTTCATGTGACTTCCCGGACCGGTTATTTTGCGGCGTCTGAGGTGCAGGAGCTGTTACATTTCCTGCGGATTCTGGACAATCCTCTGCAGGATATTCCCCTTTACGGTGTTCTGCACTCTTTTCTGGGCGGCTTTTCGGAGGAGGAGATCGCGCTGGTGCGGGCGGCCTGTCCGAAGAAGAGATATCTCTACGATGCGCTGTGTGTGTGCGGTGAGACGGAATCCCGACCGGAAGCAGCAGAACTGATAGAAAAAAGCCTGTCCCGCAAAATCGGCGTATTTTTGCAAAAAATATCCCGCTACCGGGATCTGGCGGCCTATCTCTCCGTCCACGAGCTTTTGCAGACGATCCTGCGGGAGAGCGGTTATCTGCACTATGTGGCGGCGCGCTCCGAGGGGAGCAGGCGTCGGGCCAATGTGGAGATGCTTTTGGTGAAAGCGGCGGATTATGAGAAGACCAGCTATTTCGGACTATATCATTTCCTGCGCTATATGGAGCAGCTGGAAAAATACGAGGTGGATTACGGTGAGGCCGGAATGCAGGATGAGAATGCGGATGTGGTGCGGATCATGAGCATCCATAAGAGTAAGGGACTGGAGTTCCCGATCTGTTTTGTGTCCGGTCTGGCGAAAGGCTTTCAGAAGCGGGAAGCCGCCGGTGTGCTGGCGGTGGATGTGGATATGGGGATCGGTGTGGACTATGTGGATCCGAAAGGACGTGTGAAAGCAAAGAATCTGCGCAAAAATGCGGTGGCGGTCAAATTAAAGAGGGACAATCTGGCGGAAGAGCTGCGGATCCTCTATGTGGCGATGACTCGTGCGGAGGAAAAACTAATACTGACCGGGGTAGTCAAAAATCCGGAGAAGCGGGCGGCATATCTGGCTTCCTGCAGACGGCGGCAAAGAAAACTCCTCTCCTATGAGGTGCTTTTGGGGCAGGATAGTCTTTTGGGACTGGTGCTGGCGGCGTTGTCCGGGAACCGGTGTCTGGATGCCTTCTATGAATCCTGCGGTCTGGAGCCGGATCAAAGCAGTCCGGAATATGCGCAAAACCTGGCGATCGCGGTGGAATTGACCGGCTGGGATCATGTTGTGGAGGAAAAGCTCACAGAGACGGTGTTGGGGGCGGATGCGAAGAGAAGGCTTCTGTTTTCCGATCCGGAGAAGGAGGTGGACGCAGAGCTGATGACAAAGATGTCATACCGCTTTTCTCATACCTACCCTCATGAGAATTTGCGTGAGCTCTATGCAAAGACCACGGTATCGGAATTAAAAAAGGCCGGGATGCAGGAAGAGGCGGAAGCCCCTGTTAACCTGTACGAGGAGAAGCCGGTGGTTCCCTATCTGCCCAAATTCATTGAAAATGACGAGCGTGTCACGGGATCCATGCGCGGAAGCGCCTTTCATAAGGTGATGGAGCTTCTGGATTTCCGAAAACTGACCAGAAAAGTCAACACGGACCGGCGGCTTGCGGAGGCGATGCTGCGCAGCCAGCTGGACAGGATGGAGCAGGACGGAAGACTTTCTGCGGCATATCGGGAGGCGGTGTCGGTGGAGAAGCTGACGGCCCTTCTGACCAGCGGGGTGGCGCTTCGTATGGCGGATGCGGCGCGCGCAGGAAGACTGCATAAGGAGCAGCCCTTCGTCATGGGACTCCCTGCCAATCGTCTGAAGGACAGCTTTCCGGCGGAGGAGACCGTACTCATCCAGGGTATCATAGATGTATTCTTCGAGGAGGAGGACGGCTATGTGCTGCTGGATTACAAGACAGACGCGGTGTCTGCGCCGGAGGAGCTGGTGAAGCGGTACCGGGTGCAGCTCGATTACTACAGCGAGGCGTTGGAGCAGATCTTTGGCTATGCGGCGGGCAGCGGAAAGCCGGTAAAGGAGAGGATCCTCTACTCCTTTAAGCTGGGGCAGGAGATTTGTGTGAGAAGAAGTTCTAAAGACGCCCCGCCATAGGACGGGGTGCCAGGAACTTCTAAGTCTCACACGAGAGAATGCCTGAAATATGGCATTTTCTGTGAAGCATATATATAGATTTTTTCCTTGAAAAGCGCGTCTTAATCTTATATAATTTTATTAATAGTTCAGCCGGAGCGGTTTTGCGAGTGGGCGTGGGCTGAACAATATATCGGGGTATATGAATCAGGATAAGAAGGAGAAGAGAAGGTATGAGATTAGTGACAAGATCAGATTTTGACGGGCTGGCCTGCGGCGCCCTCCTTAAGGAGGTAGGCCTGATCGATAGTTGGAAGTTTGCGCATCCCAAGGATCTGCAGGACGGATTGGTGGAGATCACGGAGAACGATGTGTTGGCGAACGTTCCCTTTGTGGAAGGATGTGGCCTGTGGTTCGATCATCATTCCAGCGAGCATGAGCGCAACGAATTAAAGGGAAAATATAAGGGAGAGAGCCGTATCACACCTTCCTGTGCCCGCATCATCTATGAGTATTACGGCGGCGAGGAGAGATTCTCCCATTTCGATGATATGATGGTGGCTGTGGACAAGGTGGATTCCGGCAATCTGACCATAGATGAGATTCAGAACCCTACAGGATGGATTTTGGTTGGATTTCTGATGGATCCTCGTACAGGTCTCGGCAGATGGCGTAATTTCACTATCTCCAACTATCAGCTCATGGAGAAGCTGATGGAGTGCTGCCGTACCATGAGTACGGAGGAGATTCTGGCACTGCCTGATGTGCAGGAGCGCATCGACATCTATCATGAGCAGGATCAGAAGTTCAGGGAGATGGTAAAGGCTCATACACGAGTGGAGAAGGATGTGATCATCTCGGATCTGCGGGGTGTGGATCCGATCTATTCCGGCAACCGTTTCCTGATCTACAGTATGTATCCTGAACAGAACATTTCCGCCTGGATCGTCAGCGGCCGCGGCGGCAAGGGCTGTTCCGCGGCGGTAGGCTACAGCGTCTTAAACCGCACCTCCCATGTCAATGTGGGAAGTCTGATGTTAAAGTACGGCGGCGGCGGACACATGGCAGTGGGAACCTGTCAGTTCACGGATGAGACGATGGAGGAACAGATTCCGAAGCTGTTGGATGAGCTCGTAAACTACGATACATATTATAAGTAAGGAAGAAGTGAGAATGGATGGAAGATATGAGTGTATTAGGCCTTGAGGACAATTAAGCAGACAAAAGGAAATATAGAAAAGACAGTAGCCCCGGAAAGAAATTTTTCGGGGCCTGCTTTTCTACCTTCCGTTCTGACTGTGGTCTGCATCATGCTCACAGTGGTGATGGCTGTCTATGTGCTGTGGTTTTATCAGGGCAGCTATCAGGAGGAGGGAAACAGGGAAACCTATGACAGATACTATATGATGATCACTCAGGACAATAAATCCTCTTTCTGGCAGTCCGTCTATCAGGGAGCCAGCGAGCGGGCGCGGGAGGAGAATGTCTATGTGGACTGGCTGGGGAACGACCAGTTTCGCAATTACAACGTGGAGGAGCAGATGCAGGTGGCCATCGCCGCCGGTGTGGACGGTATCATCGTGACAGCCAGTGAGAGCGAGGAGATGACGGCGCTGATCGATCAGGCGGCAGCAGAGGGGATCCCTGTAGTGACTCTCTATGGAGATAACACCCAGAGCGCCCGCTGCAGCTTCGTGGGCGTGGGCAGTTACAATCTTGGCAGGGAGTATGGCAGGCAGGCTGTTAAGATCGTGCAGGCAGGTCTGGGAACGCTCGACCGTCCTGCGAGAGTGACTCTACTGGTCAATGCTTATGCCAAGGGTCTGGATCAGAATATTCTCTATTCCGGAATCCAGGAGGCCATCGAGCAGGAGCGCGGGGACACGGTGATCGAGCTGTCCCTGCAGTCCGTGGACGACACCAACGATTTTTCGGTGGAGGAGTCCATTCGGGATATCTTTATGGAGGGGGACATCCCCGATGTCCTGATCTGCCTGAATGAGCTGAATACGACCTGCGCTTATCAGGCGGTGGTGGATTACAATAAGGTGGGAACAGTCAGCATTCTGGGCCACTATATCTCCGATACGATCTTAAATGCCATTGATAGAAACGTGATCTATGCTACCGTGGATATTGATACGCCGCAGATGGGCGGCTTTTGTATCGACGCCCTGCAGGAATATCACGATCTGGGTTATACCAGCCAGTATTTTACGGCGGATATCAGTCTTGTCAGCAAAGACAACGTGGACGACTATCTGGAGCGGGGAGGCGCAGGACGATGAATAGAACACGCAATGTCTCCCTTCAGTTTAAGATCAGCAGTATTTACATTCTCACCAATCTCCTGGTGGTGATCGTGAACATCGTCCTGCTCATCGGCATCAACAGTATGTCAAACCGGCTGGACACTGTATATCAGGATAACCTGCATCTGAATGAATTTTCGGACGCCATCGGCGCCGTGCAGGACGATATGACCTCTTATCTGAATGCGAAGACCAGCGACTCTCTGGAGAATTATTATCGAAGTGAGCAGATCTGCAGGAATATGGTGGCGGATTTAAATGAGACGGTCACGGGACGGTCTTTTGACCGTATGGAACGCAATATTCGTCATATGAGCGAGTATTATCTGACAGAGGTGGCTTCCACCATAGAGGCCAAGCGCGGGCGCAATGTGGAGAAATACCGCCTTCATTACGAGAACGCCACCAGTATGTACGACTATATCGAGACTTACATCTCGAATCTGAATATGGAACAGTTTCGCAGCAATTCCGAGCGTTACAGCGATATCCTGCAGCGTTTCCGCCTCTTTGAGGTGGTGTCTGTGATAGTTATCGTTCTGGTGATGGCCAGCAATGTGGGCATCATCGTCGGCTCTGTGGGGGCCATCATACGGCCCTTAAAGAAGCTGGCAGGTTCCGCCGATGAGGTGGCGAAGGGAAACTTTGACATCGCGCTTCTGCCGGTGGAGTCAGAGGATGAAGTGGGCGTGGTGACGGGCGCCTTTAACTCCATGGTGGTGAGCATCGGCAAGTATGTGGAACAGATCCGGGAGAGCATGGAGGCGGAGCGGGCCTTAAAGGAGCGGGAGCTTCTCATGGAAGGCCATTTGAAGGACGCCAGGCTGAAATACCTGCAGGCCCAGATCAACCCCCATTTTCTTTTTAATACGTTGAATGCGGGTGCACAGCTTGCCATGATGGAGGGTGCTGATAAGACAACGGAATTTATTGAGCACATGGCGGATTTTTTCCGTTATAATATCAAAAAGATGAATCAGGATACGACGGTCGGCGAGGA
>CAZUZZ010000108.1:0-5977 GCA_964625055.1 uncultured Bacteroides sp.
GCAGATCATTCTTTTTATCGATGAGCTGCATACCATCGTGGGAGCGGGCAAGACGGACGGCGCTATGGATGCCGGCAATATGCTCAAGCCCATGTTGGCCAGAGGCGAGCTGCACTGTATCGGTGCGACGACTCTGGATGAGTATCGGCAGTATATCGAGAAGGATGCGGCGTTGGAGCGGCGTTTTCAGCCGGTTATGGTGGAGGAGCCCACGGTGGAGGATACAATCTCTATTCTGCGTGGTTTGGAAGAACGCTATGAGGTGTATCACGGCGTGAAGATTATGGACAATGCGCTGGTCAGTGCGGCGGTGCTGTCAAATCGTTATATTTCCGACAGATTCCTGCCTGACAAGGCCATCGATCTGGTGGACGAGGCCTGTGCGCTGATCAAGACGGAGCTGGATTCCATGCCCACAGAGTTAGACGAGCTGCGCCGCAAGGTGATGCAGTTAGAAATAGAAGAAACGGCTTTAAAGAAAGAAGATGACAATCTGAGCCGGGAGCGTCTCGCCAATCTGCAAAAAGAGCTTGCAGAACTGAAGGAAGAACTGCAAAACCGGATGGCACAATGGGAGAACGAAAAGGCTTCTGTGGAAAAGCTGTCTAAGATCCGGGAAGAGATCGACGAGGTGAACAGCCAGATTCAGATCGCCCAGCAGGATGGGGATTACGAGAAGGCGGCGGAGTTAAGCTACGGCAGACTGCCGTCCCTCAAACAGCAGCTGGAGATCGAGGAGGAGCGGGTCGGCAGGGAGGAACTCTCTCTGGTGCATCAGAGTGTATCGGAAGAAGAAATAGCTAAAATTATCTCGCGTTGGACAGGGATTCCGGTTTCCAAGCTGACGGAGAGTGAGCGCAATAAGACGCTGCATCTGGACGAGGAACTGCATAAGCGGGTGATCGGACAGGACGAAGGTGTGGAAAAAGTAACAGATGCTATTATTCGTTCCAAGGCGGGTATCAAAGATCCTACCAAGCCTATCGGATCCTTTCTTTTCCTTGGGCCTACCGGCGTAGGCAAGACGGAGCTGGCTAAAGCGCTGGCAGCATCTCTCTTTGATGATGAGACGAACATGGTTCGCATAGACATGAGTGAGTATATGGAGAAGCACGCCGTGTCCCGCCTGATCGGAGCGCCTCCCGGCTATGTGGGATATGAGGAGGGCGGTCAGCTGACGGAGGCAGTCAGAAGAAAGCCTTACTCCGTGGTGCTCTTTGACGAGATCGAGAAAGCGCATCCTGATGTATTCAATGTGCTTTTACAGGTGCTGGACGATGGCCGGATCACGGATTCTCAGGGCAGAACGGTGGATTTCAAGAATACGATCCTGATTATGACTTCCAATATCGGTGCGGACTATCTGCTGGATGGCATCGACGGGCAGGGCGCGATCACGGAGGAAACCGAAACACTTGTTATGGGAGAACTGCGCAATCATTTCCGGCCGGAGTTTTTAAACAGGCTGGATGAGACGATTTTGTTTAAGCCGCTCACCAAAGAGAATATCGGCGGTATCATCCGGTTGATCGTGGATGATCTCAACAGACGGCTGGCGGATCGGGAACTGGATATCGAGCTTTCGCCGGAGGCGGAGCAGTTTATTGTTGAGAATGCCTACGATCCTGTATACGGAGCAAGACCTTTGAAACGGTATATTCAGAAGTATGTGGAGACTCTGTCTGCGAAGCTGATCCTGGCTGATCAGGTGGAGGCGAAGGATACGATTCTGATCACTGTACAGGATGGAGAACTGGCGGCACAGAAGAAATAGAGGCAAAGAGCGATAAAAGGTGATATAATAGACGCAGACTCAGTGGTCTGCGTCTTTTATCGTAATCTTTTGCAGACGAGTTAAAACATGATTTAGTGATTTTTGCCGTGCAAAAAAGACGAATATAACAGAAAATGTGGATAAACCACCTGTTATCACAAGAAGTTAAAACAAAATTTAGCAGAATGAGAAAAGAAAAAGAAAGGAAAAGGTATGAGATATCCTGCATTTTTAAAGGAAAACGGAACGATCGGATTTGTGGCGCCCTCCTTCGGGTGCGCGACAGAACCATACAAGAGTAGATTCTTATATGCACAGAAGAAGTGGAGGGAGCAGGGCTACGAATTACAGTTTGGTCCCAACTGTTATGTGGAAGAGGGCGTGGGGATCAGCAATACGCCGCAAAAATGCGGAGAGGAGCTGACGGATTATTACTGCGATAAAAATAACGACTGTCTCATTTCCTGCGGCGGCGGCGAATTGATGTGTGAGATCCTGGATCATGTGGATTTTGACCGGATTGGTAAAGCCGCGCCGAAGTGGTATCTGGGATATTCGGATAATACGAATTTTACGTTCCTGTTGACTACGTTGTGCGATACGGCTTCCATCTACGGTCCCTGCGCCTCCTCCTTTGCCATGGAACCGATGCATCCGGCGTTAGAGGATGCCATGCTGCTTCTGCAGGGGAAAAAGCTGACGATGCAGGGGTATGACAAGTGGGAGAAAGAGTCTTTGGAGGAAGCGGAGGAAAATCCCTGTGCATCCTATAATCTGACAGAAACATCCGTTATTAAATATTATATGCCGGACGGCAGAACGAATGTGGAGTCTCTGAGGAAGGCAGCTGCGTATAATGCAAATCAAAGCGATGCAGCTAAGCAGCAGGCCGGAGCAAATAAGATTGAAACGAAGATCGATTTCTCTGGAAGGCTTCTGGGGGGCTGTATGGATTGTCTGGTCAACCTGCTGGGGACGCAGTATGATCAGGTGACGGCTTTTACGGAGCGGTACAAGGAGGACGGAATCATATGGTTTCTGGAGGCCTGTGACTTAAACCTGATGGGCATTCGGCGCGCCATGTGGCAGATGGAGCACGCGGGATGGTTTCGACATTGCAAGGGCTTCCTGATCGGCAGACCCAGAATCGGTATGGGAGTGGAAGAATTTGGCATCGACGAGTACCAGGCAGTCTGCGAGATGCTCTATTCCCATCAGGCGCCCGTGCTCATGGATCTGGATATCGGACATCTGCCGCCGTCCATGCCCTTGCTTTGCGGTAGTATGGCGCGGGTGGTCAGCGACGGAAATACCTATCGCGTGGAGATGAGTCTGCAATAATATGGAAGAGAGGTGGTTCAAAATGTTACCTAAGGATCCGGTTATGTTATTGAGTTTTGTCAATCTAAAGCTGCGGGATTTTTATTCTGATCTGGATCAGCTCTGTGAAGATCTGGATGCAGACCGCAATGAAATTGTCGAAAAACTGGCAGGAATTTCTTATCATTACGATGAGGAGAAAAATCAATTTGTCTGAGAAAATAAAAATTACGATCGTTATGGATGACGAAAAACTGAATATGAAAAATCAGGATGAGCAGCCAGATGTGATCATAATGACACAGGAATCATCTATGACGATTATGTCGGTTTTGCGGGAAAACGGGCTTCTTTCCGGCAGCTTCTGCGGGGGGAGAGGAGACTGCGGGCGGTGTGTCATACAGTTTTTAAAGGGGGCGCCGCTTCCCACAGGGATAGAGAGAAGCCGCTTGGAACCTGAGGAACTGAGACAGGGCTTTCGATTGGCCTGTGTGACCAGACCGAAGACAGACTGTGTGATCCGCATCCCGGAACAGGACGGGCAAGAGATACCAATCGTCACGGAGCTGAATTCTGTGTCGGAAAATATTGACTCAAGTGGTCGGCAAAATAAATTGTCTGGAAATCAAATATCGTTTGCTATGAAAGTTTCCGAAGAGGCGGAAGAGGATGCTCACAACTCGAATAAAAAGCAGCGCGTTATTTCAAAAGAAGAAGCGGATGTTATGATTGCTGTGGATTTAGGAACCACCACCATCGCCATGCAGCTGCGGGACATGGTCACGGGAGAAGTGATAGATACCTACTGCGAGTTGAATCCCCAGAGAACTTACGGGACAGATGTGCTGTCACGGATACAGGCATCCTGTGATGGTCACCGGGAGGAATTGCGAAGATTGGTCTGTGAGGTACTGTTGCGGGGACTGCGGCAATTCTCTGCGCGGATGGAGACTATGGGGGGAGAGTGTGGCGGCGCAGAACGCTGCGGGCAGTTGGTTTGTATGTGTATCGTCGGAAATACCACTATGGAGCACCTTTTGCTGGGCTATGATGTGAGTGCGCTGGGGCGCAGTCCTTTTACCCCGGTAGAGATCGGGCTGCAGGAGCTGACGGTTTCTGTGCTTCTTGGGAAGGATTGGGATTTCCCCGTCTATATCGCACCGGGCATCAGTGCCTTTGTGGGGGGCGATATCGTGGCAGGGCTCTACACGCTGCGGATGCTGCCCGGTATTTTTAGTCCTTGCCAGAGAGATGAGCGGGTGGAAGCGGGAAAACAGGAGCCAGTCACGTTGTTGATCGATCTGGGCACCAACGGAGAGATGGCGATCGTTGACGGGAAGCGTATGCTGGTCACTGCCACGGCTGCGGGGCCGGCCTTTGAGGGTGGGAGAAACGGCACGCTCATCGGTACGGACAGGATCGCTCTGACAGCAGAGCTTTTGCGGCAGGGAACACTGGATGAGACAGGATTACTGGCGGAAACAAAGGATGAAAACGATTGTTATTTAAATCAGATAGATATCCGTGATCTGCAGATGGCAAAGGCTGCTATCCGGGCAGGAGTGGAGATTCTATGGGAAAAGATGGGAAGTCCTGAGATAGGAATGGTCTATCTGGCGGGTGGTTTTGGCTATTATCTGGATGTGGAGGCGGCGCTTGCCATAGGACTTCTTCCGGAGAGACTGCGGGGGCATATCCGGGCAGTGGGGAATACGGCTCTGGAGGGAGCCTATCGTCTGGGCAGGGATCTTGCGGCAGGGGTTCTTACGAAAAATAGGCTGGAAGAGGTGCTGGCTGTTACGGAGAACGGAAACGTGGATGCTGTCAATCTGGCGAAGCAGGAAAGATTCGAGGCACTCTATTTAAAGTATATGAATCTGGAGAGAAACTAAGCCGCTTTTCAAATCCACTTTGAAGAGACATCCGTAAGTTGAATCGGCCCGCCTGCCCCGGCATATATATGTATGGAAAGAAATAGGTTGCGGGTGCAGGCATTTGAGAAATGAGATACAAAGAAAGATCGCGGCTGTGGCAGTGCTGATGGGCGCGCTTCTTGTGGGTGGATTTGGTATGGCGGTACGCCGGAAGGAAATGGATGTCGTAGAATATATAACGTGCGTTATGAATGAGGAGGAAGCGGTGGACGGACGTAAGATAGCAATCACATTTGATGATGGTCCGCATCCCTACTATACGGAGCAGCTTTTGGATGGTCTGCAGGAGCGGGGAGCGAAGGCTACCTTTTTTCTTATGGGAAAACAGGCGGAGGCTTACCCGGAGCTTGTTCTGCGTATGCAGGAGGAGGGACATCTGATCGGGAATCATACTTACAGTCATTTGCAGCTTAATAAAAGCAACAGAGAAGCTTTTAAGGCGGAGCTTGTCAAAACAAATGAACTGCTCTTAGAGATCACGGGGGAGGAGACGCAGTATGTGCGGCCGCCCTACGGGAGCTGGGATAAAAGCTTTGAGAAAGAGCTTACCATGCTGCCTGTGCTCTGGACGATCGATCCCATGGACTGGTGCAGCAGCGATGTGTCCGGGATCGTTGGGAAAGTGACCCGGAAGGCGAAGGAAAACGCCATTATTTTAATGCACGATGAATATAAATCCAGCGTGACGGCGGCACTGCAGATCGTGGATATTTTACAGAAAGAGGGCTATGAGTTTGTGACGGTGGATGAGATCCTCTTTGATTAGGGCGTTGGAAAAATAGGGAAAGGTATTGAACTTTTGGTTGACAATATAGTACAATGAGAGGCATAATCACGGATATTATCGATAGAACAAAAAGGAAAAAAGCAGCGCATGGAAACAACCGACAGAGCGGATGCCGTAACTGATCATAAAAAAAAGAAGAAAAAGCGAACCATCGACAAGGCG
>CAZUZZ010000109.1:0-5932 GCA_964625055.1 uncultured Bacteroides sp.
ATCCTTTGAAGTTAAATCAGGTATTTATCAATCTGCTGAGCAATGCGGTGAAGTACACGCCCGCCGGGGGCACGATCTCCTTCCGTATTATGCAGAAGAGCACATTCCGGCATGGATACGGCGATTATACATTTATCATTAAGGACAATGGAATCGGTATGTCGCCGAACTTTGTGGAACATATCTTTGAACCCTTTGAACGGGAGTCCACCGTGACACAGAGCGGTATTCAGGGAACAGGACTGGGCATGGCCATCACCAAAAACATTGTGGAGATGATGAACGGCACCATCAGTGTTGAGAGCGAGATGGGCAAGGGAAGCGCCTTTACGGTAGAACTGGGCTTAAAGCTGCAGGATATGGAAAAGACCGCGCAGCAGATCAAGGAGCTGGAAGGCCTGCGTGCTCTGGTTGTGGATGACGATCTCAATGTCTGCGACAGCGTCAGCAAAATGTTAAAACAGATCGGTCTGCGCGCCGAGTGGACAACTTCCGGAAAAGAGGCGGTATACCGTGCAAAGGCGGCCCGCGAGGAGGGAGATTGCTATCATACGTTCATCATTGACTGGCAGATGCCGGGATTCAGCGGCGTAGAAACTGCCCGGAAGATTCGGGATACGGTCGGCAATGAGGCTCCTATTATCATTCTGACGGCCTATGACTGGACGGATATTGAGGAGGAGGCAAAGGCTGCGGGCGTTACGGCCTTTTGCGCGAAGCCTATGTTCATGTCCGATCTGAAAACGGTGCTGCTTGCCGCTAACAATATGCTGGAGAAACAGGATGACGTTCCGGAGTGGACGCTGGCGGATTTCAGCGGAAGACGGATTCTGCTGGTGGAGGATATTGAGATGAACCGCGAGATCGCACAGGTCATTCTGGAAGAAGCAGGTTTCCTTGTGGATACGGCGCCGGACGGGACAGACGCGGTGGCGATCATGGAAAAGGCGGAAGAAAACTATTATGATGCGATTTTAATGGATATACAGATGCCTATTATGGATGGGTATGAAGCGACCAGAACCATTCGCAGTCTGCCGAGAAACGACGTAAAAAATCTGCCTATCATTGCTATGACGGCGAACGCGCTGGAGGAGGATAAGGAGGCGGCATTGAAGAACGGCATGGACGCCCATATCGCCAAACCTCTTGATATGGATATTTTCATATCTGTACTTAGAAAATACCTTGAGTAGATATCAGGGGTTACATTTCTTACAGGGCTCATATCCCTGTGCGATAATGCTGTCCCGGCTTTCGGAGCTGTCCACTCTGTTTGTGGTTGGCAGGGAACCGCAGGTAGGCTTGTGGAATTTTTTGGTCTTACTATTCAAAACGTAAGTGAGTTCGCTGGTGACGGAGGAAGCAGCCTTGTTGGAAGCGCCAGTGGGTTCCCCGGCTTTCCAAGTCTCGGAAGCAGGCACATTGAAGGAGAGTGTCTTACCATCCGTGGTCGCAACCACAGTACCAGCCTCGTCTGTCCGATATACTTTGACACCGTTTGCTCTGAGGGTATTTAACGTTTCGGCGTGGGGATGACCATAGCTGTTTCCTTCTCCGCAGCTGATCACTGCATAAGTGGGATTGACCGCTTTGATCAATTCCTTTGAGGTGGAGTATTTGCTGCCGTGATGCCCTACCTTATAGACGTCCGCGGAGAGGGAGATGTCAGTCGCTAAAATATCCGCCTCGGCATCCTCGCCGGCATCCCCCGTAAAGAGGAAGGAAGTGCTTCCGTTCTTCAGAAGGAGCGCGATAGAGGAATCGTTGGGATTGTCGTATTCCTTTCCGGGAGCCAGGATCGTCATGGTGGCGGTTCCCAGCGTATATTTGCTATTGACTTTAGGAGTCAGTGCTTTGAGGCGCTTATTATCCAGCGCCTGGATCAGTTTCTGGTAGGTTTTATTGTCTTTTTCGTAATTGGAGACGAATACTTTGGAAATATCAAATTTTGTGATGATCACCGGGGCGCCGCCGATATGGTCGGCGTCCGGATGGGTCAGGATCAGATAATCCAGTTTGGTGATCTTCTGCTTTTGCAGGTAATTCTGGATGGCGGTGCCTTTGCTGTCATCCCCCGCATCGATCAGCATGGCGTGATCGCCGCAGGTGATCAGCGTGGAATCCCCCTGTCCCACATCAATAAAATGGACTTCCATTTTGTCAGGATTAGATGCGAGAGCGGGCATCGGCGCTGACAGAGTGCAGCCCAGCAGGACAGATGCAGTAAGAGTCAGATACAGAATTTTCTGATACCATTTTTTCATGTCAATATCCCCCTTCCCAATAAATATAACACAGGAGCGCACGGGACGCCAGAGGAACAGAGGACGGTTTTGTGCACAATATCTAATTTCAAAAGACGCAAATAGGCAAAACGTGCATTGACTTCCCCGATTCGTTTTGTTATTCTTATCGCATGAACAACCGATTGCGCAAAGCAAAATATGAGCCGAAAGGGAAATGGAGGACAGGACAGTATGGATAAGTTTATTGTCAATATCATCCATCGGCCGGAGATGGTACCTGAGTATGCAGAGAAGGTGACCGGACACGGTAAAGAGGAGGATATCGGAAGAAAGGAGCTTTTGACGGAATCTCTGGATATCTTTAAGACACAGCAGGCGATCGCCCACAAGAATGGCTTAAAGACGACGATCCAGATGACCTACGCTTCTTTATTTAATGATGAGGCTGTGGCGCTTGCCAAAGAGGATCACGAGAAATACGGGGATGAGATCGCTCTGTCATTGCTCGGCCTGCCTTGTGAGGAATTTCGTGAGAAATATAAGACCAAGGATTTCTGTATCTGGATGTTCTCCATGGAAGATAAAAAATCCATCGTGAACGATGTGTTTGGCAAATTCAAAGACAAGTTCGGATTTTATCCGGAGTCTACAGGCTCCTACTATCTGGATGCGGATCTGGTGAATTATATCAAAGAACAGTATCCGATGGTGAAATGTGCCGTGGCTACATGTTGGGAGGAGGGGCCGAAGGCATATCACACCTGTAATAATTCCTGGTACACCTTTATGGACGGCGGTCCCTGGGCGCCCTGGATCCCGAGTAAGCAGAATGTCCATGCACCGGCGGCGGACGAGACGGAGGATTCCGGCATCGTGGCGATCCCCCATCTGTCCAGAGATCTGATCGCCTGCTATGACGGCAATGGTTCTAACTTCGGCACCCATCCCCAGAATGTGCTGCGGAGTATGTGCTATGATTCCAAGACATGGGAATATCCCTATATGTATAATCTGATCGATCAGTTCCGGTCTCTGGCGAAATACAATAACGGCTATGCTTACAACATGATGTTTGTTGGTCCCGGCTGGATGAATAAGATGGGACGCTGGGAAGCCCCCTATGAGCTTCTGCTCAAGTCCTACGAGGACGGCATGGCATATTACGGACAGCTTAAGAAAGAGGGCAAACTGGATGATATGACCATGGCGGAGTTTGCGGATTACTATCGCGCGAACAGAAGGCTGACGGAGCCGGAGTGCGCGCTGTGGAGAGATATCCTGTACGGATCGGACAAGCAGCTTTTCTGGTACTGCGATCCCTACATGAGAGTCTGCGCTAATATGGATCAGGGCGGCGCAATCGTGGATCTGCGGCCTTATGCGGCGAAGCTGGAGTGGCCGGTGGGTATCGGCACCAAGCACGTGACGGACGCATCTTATCCTTTCCTGATCCAGGAGAAATACAGGGCAGGATATTTTACACACTATGCGGGTGAGGGTACAGTCAGAAGTGCGAAGCTGACCCACAACGGCGAGGAAGTGGATCTGTGCCTGTGCAGGACGAAGGCTCATTTCTCCCAGGAGGGCAACACCAGAATCCTCACACTGGATCCCGTGGATATCGAGTTCTATGACCTGACGGTGAAGCTGCAGACAAAGCTGTACTTCGAGGAGGGCAGCTCCAACATCAAGATCGAGAGAACGATTCTCTCGATGAGTGATCCCACTGCCGAGGTGGAGATCAATGAGTACATGGTAGCCTGCTACGGCACCACGGAGTACACCGAGGATATGACGAACATTGTGCTGTCAGTTACCGACGGGGCGCAGACAAAGAGCATCGACTATGCTTATAAGTGCCGTGAGGAGTCTCTTGCCGGCGCGACGGAGACTGTTGCGGTGGTTCCCGAGATTGAGACACGGGTTTCCATCAGCTGTGAAAAGAAGGATGCGGTGGGATATATCAGAGAGGGCTATGCGTTCTCCCCGATGTTTACGTTAGGCTACACCACCAAGTTAAAGGATAAGGAGGTATTTGCGACATGGCTCAATCTGGCAAAGGCAAATTAAATTACAGATGTCCCTCCTGTTTTATGAGAGATCTGGATATCGATATGTTTTATGATAAGGATAAAAAGGAGTATCACTGCATCCGTTGTCAGTATGTGGGAACGGAGGAGGACGTGCTGGAGAAGAACGAACTGGTGCGTTTCCGTTACAAGGCAGCGATGAAGCGTTACACAAAGTTTGATTTCGACTAAATAAGTCAATACAGACGCGATAAAAGCATATTCCGGTGACAGAGTCTGTTTGGAGATTCTGTCCGAATATGCTTTTGTTATGAAATGGGGAGGCGGGTATGAAATTTTACAAAGGCATGGATCTGTCCACGATCAAAGAGGTGGAGAGCCTGGGCGGCAGATTCTACGATCAGGGTGTTGAAAAGGATGTATTTGAAATCTTAAAGAGCTACGGCACGAATGCGGTGCGGCTGCGTCTGTGGAATGATCCTTACGGGGAGGACGGCACGCCTTACGGAGCAGGCACCAATGATCTGTCTGTGACCATAGAGCTGGCAAAGCGCGCGAAAGAACATGGCATGGAGATCCTTCTGGATGTGCATTACAGCGATTTCTGGGCGGATCCCGGGAAACAGCGGGTGCCCAAGGCGTGGCGGGGGATGAATGAAGATGAATTGACCGAATCGATCTACAATTTTACGAAGGAAACTCTGATCGCCATGCGCGAGGCGGCTGCTTATCCGGATCTGATCCAGGTGGGGAATGAGCTGTCGCACGGTATGCTATGGCCGTTGGGACAGCTTACGGAATATGGCAATTATGATGGGCTGGCGCGTTTTGTACGGGCGGGCATCCGGGGCGTGCGGGAAGTGGACGCCGATATGCCCATTATGCTCCATCTGGACAACGGCGGCAATAACGCGCTGTACCGGGATTGGTTTGACCACTATCTGGAGCGTGGCGAGGATGATTTCCAGATCATCGGCCTGTCCTATTATCCCTTCTGGCACGGCAGCCTGGAAGATCTGCAAAATAATATGAATGATCTGGCAGTCCGTTACGGCAAGGAGCTGGTCATTGCGGAAGTATCCATGGGATTCACCATGGAGGACTACGGGAAATATGAGAAGCTTGCGCCCGGAGAGCGCAAGGGCTATGCCACGAAGCCGGCGCTCGTGGAAAAGCTTTCTTTTCCCATGAGCAAAGAGGGACAGGCAGATTTCATGAAAGCAGTGTTTGCGGTGATCGATCAGGTGCCGGATGGCAAGGGCAGAGGGTTTTTCTATTGGGAGCCGGCGTGGATCCCTGTGCCGGGATCGGGCTGGGCGAATGAGCCGGCATTATCCTATATAGAAGAAAAGGGTCCCGGCGGTAATGAGTGGGCCAATCAGGCGCTGTTTGATTACGAGGGCAATGCTCTGCCGGCGCTTGCCGTGATCCGGGATTATCAACCGAAGGCACAGTGAAGGGAATGTGGCTTGAAATTTTGAGGCTTTCAGAGTAGAATATAGAAAGGAATTGGTATTTGCGCTTTTTCAATCTATCTAAAACGAAAGGATAATGTGTATGAAAAACTGTCAAAACAAATGGGTGCGCGCCGCGATTCCGGCGCTGCTCCTACACTTTAGTATCGGCACGGTGTACTGCTGGTCTATTTTCAGT
>CAZUZZ010000110.1:0-5893 GCA_964625055.1 uncultured Bacteroides sp.
GTCACCGTCTTGCTTCTGTGGTAAGTCTTATGATCCATAAAGAAAACCTCACAAAAAGGTATTAATATAATCTATTATCCTTTTTATAAGGTTATTCTCTCTTTACGCTATTCTATTCCTTACGGTGCACCCTTCGGTGCGGACTCATCGTCTCCCCCCTGCGGCGGTGCCGATCCTTCTCCTACCAGACTGTCACCGCCTATCACGGTGCCAAGCTGCGGATCCAGATAATTGCCCGTGTCGGGATCCACCAGATACCCTGTCTCCGGATCCATCGGAAAGCTCTTCCACGTCTCGTCCGGCCCCTGATTCTCCTCCGGTGAATCTTCTGCGCCTTCCTCTTCTTCCGAAGATTCTCCTGTTTCTCCGGCTTTCTCCGGCTCTATCGGATTTCCTTCTTCATCAAGTTCTACTTCCGTCTCGTCTTCTGCTGTCTGGGGCGTTCTGATCTGAATCTGCAGTTCTTCCAGCTCCTCCCGCTCCTTATCGCTCAGTTCTTCCGTCATGAAGATATTCAGATAGGGAAGCACCTCTGTCAGCACCTTCTTGACGATCCTGGTCGCATACTTGGCGTCATCCTGCTGTGGCACGTTGGGCCTGTCCACCACCACATAAATAGCGATCTGAGGATCATCCGCCGGCGCGTAACCCATAAAGGAAACCACGTATTCATGGTTGCCGCGGGGCAGTGTCTCCGCCGTCCCCGTCTTACCGCCGATCATATATCCCGCCGGACGGGCTGTCTTACCGGTGCCCTTCTCCCCGGTCACTACCGTATTACAGAATTCAACGATCGTCTCACTTGTGGATCGGGATATGGTCTGCTTTAAGACTCTGGGTTCGATATTCTCGATGGTGGCGCCATCCGCTGTCGTGATCCGGCTCACCACATGAGGCTCATAATAATTGCCGCCGTTGATCAGCGAACAGAAACCTGTGATCACCTGGATCATGGTGGCATTAAAGCTCTGTCCGAAAGAGTTGGTAGCCAGATCCGTCATGCCGATGTTATTTTTATTGTAGACCATACTGGCTGTACGCGCCTCTCCTGCCAGATCAATATTGGTCTTTAATCCAAAACCGAAAGTATGCTGGTAATCCACAAAGTTGTTCTTCCCCAAAGCAAAGGCCACATTCATCAACACCACGTTGCAGGAACGCTCAATGCCCTGCTGTACCGTGAGAGGACCGTCTCCAAAATTCTGGTGGCACTTGATCTCGTGATCTCCCACATGGAGCATTCCTTCACAGTTATAGGTCTCGTTGCCGGTGATGGATCCGCTCTCGATGGCCGCTGCCACCGTGAAGGGCTTAGCCACCGATCCCGGCTCATAAGAATCCACGATACAAAAATTTTTCCAGAGCGCGTTCAAGTGCTGATACATGACCTCGTCATTCATCCCCGCTATGGCTTCCTCGGTCACGCTCTCCGCCGGACTCACTTTCTTGCCGTCCTTGTCAAGCAAGGGCATCCCAAGCAGATTCTCCGTATTTCTGACATCGTTTAAGTCAAAATCAGGATAGCTCGCCATAGCCAGCACATTGCCCGTATCCACTTCCATGATGATACAGCCGATATTCTGCGCCCCGTTGCCGGGTCTTGCGCCATCCTTGTACTCTTCGTTAAACTCCCGCAGATATTTTTCCACGATCGTCTGAATGTTCGCGTCTATGGTGGTCTGAATGTTATTGCCGTCTATGGCGGCTATGGTGGTTCTCTCCAGTGTCGAATCATCGTTCAGATAACCGTACACCCGCCCGTTGGTGCCGCTTAAGATTTCGTTATAATACTCCTCCAAGCCATAGGTGCCCGTGTTGTCGTTGGTGGTAAAACCGATCAGATCACAGGCCAGACGACCGTTAGGATACTCCCGCCTATACTCGTCCTCAAACCAGACGCCTTTGATATTTCTTCCTTTCTTTACCTTCTTGCCCTCTTCTTCCTCCTCTTCCTCACAGAACTCTTCAAAGGCAGTTTTCTGCTCATACTCCACCCGCTTTGCCATCACATAATAGGAAGAATCCGGATGGGAAGCGATATAGGCCCTTACCGTGCCGGAATCAATATTAAAAAAACGGTTTAGGGCGCTTAAGGTCGGCTCCAGATACTCCTCCTTGCGAAGCAGGATCTTCGTATCCAAGATCACGTTATAGACCTTATTGCTCACCGCCAGAACCGTGCCGTTGGCATCCAGAATTTCTCCACGTTTAAAAGGTATTATCGCGGAGTCATACTCCTGATGCGACAATACCTGTTTTTTATACTCCTCGCCGTTGTCCCTGTTGATCAGAAACAATCTGACACTGAGTCCCACAAAAGCCAGCAGGATAAAGAAAAACAGGACCACCAGCTTTTTCTGCATTTTTATTGTAAATCTCAGTACGGATTTTCCTTTTCTCTGATCGTTCAAAAAACCACCTACTTATTCCGCCTTCGGGATCTCAGCCATCTGCTTTACATAGTCACTGCTCTCGCTTGCAAAGGAAATGATCTGCCCCTCCTGCGCATACTGCATACCAAGCTCCTGGATCGCGATACGTCTGATCTCTTCCAGATCCACACTACTTGAAATTCTGCTGTAATTTTCCTCGTTTTCAACCTTTAAGTCATTCAACTGACTCTCCAGTCTGGAGATATTCTTCACAGTATTTGTGATATCTGACTGTAACCCTATATAATATACCAGAATCATACCGCAGGCCGCAAGAGCGGCCCCCAAAAACAAGACATATCCGGCGCTCATGTGCTTTGCGCGCTCTCTGTTTTTTCTAATACTGTTATTGACTTTTTTCTTCGATCTTTCGGTGATCTCCTGTTGCTGCTGCAGACTTCTCACCGTATTGCCCTGCACATAATATCTGTTTTGCCGTGTTGCCGCCATCTTCCCCAATACCCCTCATACTTCTTTACCAGACTACTTTTTCATAAATACGCGCAGCTTTGCGCTCTTTGCTCTCTTATTCTCCGCCATCT
Source organism: uncultured Bacteroides sp. (assembly GCA_964625055.1). Classification (GTDB taxonomy): domain Bacteria; phylum Bacillota; class Clostridia; order Lachnospirales; family Lachnospiraceae; genus UBA3282. The sequence continues at coordinate 2,975 of CAZUZZ010000110.1, forward strand.
CCTGCTCCGATGGCAAAATAGGTTTTCTCGTGATCACCTTTCCTCTGGATACCTTTCCACATACACATACCTGAAAATCCGGCGGACAGGTGCAGGGATTCTCATTTTGACGGAAAGCTGATTTCACGATCCGGTCCTCCAGTGAATGGAAAGTGATGACACAGAGCCGTCCTCCCGGAGCCAGAAGCCCGATCAGTGCGTCCAGAGAGCTTTTCAAAACCTCCAGCTCCTGATTACACTCGATCCTTATGGCTTGAAACGTCCGCTTGGAGGGATGTCCGCCGCCGGCTCTCATCTTCGCCGGGATCGCCGCCTTTATGATCTCGTTCAGCTCTTCCGTGGTCTCCAGAGGCTTGTCCTTTCTGGCAGCCACGATATGCTTCGCAATATTCTTGGCGAACTGCTCTTCTCCATAATCCCGTATGACATGATACAGGGCGTTCTCCGAATATTCATTCAGGATCTCTCTGGCGCTCAGGGATTGTCTCTGATCCATCCGCATATCCAGCGGTGCGTCATATTTGTAAGAGAACCCTCTCTGCACATTGTCCAGCTGATAGGAGGAAACGCCCAGATCTAACACGATACCGTCCACCTGTGAAACGCCGATCTGTGCAAGCGCCTCCACCGCATGAACATAATTATCCCGGATCAGTGTGACCCGCTCCTGATAGGGAAGCAGACGATTTCCCGCCGCCGCTATCGCATCCTCATCCTGATCGATGCCGATCAACCGTCCTGCTCCTGTAAGCCTTGCGGCCACCTCACTGGCGTGTCCGCCGCCGCCCAGCGTACCGTCCAGATAGATTCCTTCCGGTTTGATATCCAGATTCTCTATGGTTTCCTGCAGGAGCACTGAGGTGTGTTTAAATTCCATCTTTCCATCACCCATTTTCAGATTCCAAGCCCCAACTGCGCCATATGCTCTGCGATCTCATCCATATCTTCAAAGACCGTCTCATTCTCAAACCGTTCTTTACCCCAGATCTCTATCCTGCTTCCCACGCCTACCAGCACTACATCCTTTATCAGCTCTGCGAACTCGCGCAGTACATTGGGAATCAGTATCCTTCCCTGTTTATCTACTTCCGCCTCTGTGGCTCCCGCCAGAAAAAACCTTACAAACTGTCTGGCCTCTTTATTCGTAATAGGCAGGGCTCTGAGCTTTTCTTCAAAAAGCTTCCACTCCTCGTTATCATACACAAACAGACAACCGTCCAGTCCCTTTGTCACCACAAAGGCATCTCCCAGGATCTCCCGGAATTTAGAAGGGACGATCAGTCTGCCCTTTGCATCGATTGTGTGATTGTATTCTCCCATGAACATATGCAATCACCCTGCCCAACGTAACCTTGTACATCTCGCTTTCTCTCTCAATGATTTCCGGCTCTCTAAAGTAAGAAAGCGGTCTGCCACGAAAAGGGAGTTTGAATACCACTTTATTCCACTTCGCTCCACTTTTCACCACTTTTAAACCCATTTTACTTCATTTAAGAGGAGAATGCAAGGAAAATATGGAAATATCCATAAAAAAATCGAGTGCCTGCGCACTCGATAAAAATTTGATATTATGCTATTATCTTTTTGCTCACTGTGGCTGCGATTCTTTTTTCAGACGGCACCTGACGAACAGATCCGCCGCCGCAGAAACTGCCACCAGCAAGACTGCCAGCACCTGAGAGACCGCAAATCCTGTGTGGGGAATAAAAAGCGTATCCGTGCGGATTCCCTCTATCCAGGCTCTTCCGATCCCGTAACCTCCCAGATACAAAAGCCATTGCTCTCCCTCAAACTTTTTATGCTTTCGATACAAAAGAAGCAGACACAAAAGCGCCAGATTCCATAAGCTCTCGTATAGAAAGGTGGGATGCACCTGAATGTAGTTCGTTCCTTCCACGATATGCGCCGAAATGGTATCAGAAATATCTCCCGCCCTGACCATCTGCATCGGCAGCCGCATCGCCAAAAGACTGTCCGTGTACTCACCAAACACTTCCCTGTTGGTGAAATTGCCCCAGCGTCCGATCACCTGTCCCAGCACCAGTCCGGGGACACAGACATCCGCCAGCTGCAAAAAGCTCTGTTTCTTCAATCGACAGTATATCCACAGGGTGAGAAAGGCCGCGATCACCGCCCCATAAATAGCCAAGCCGCCATTTCTGAGGTTAAATACACTGAGCAGATCGTCCCGATATCTGTCCCAGGAAAACACCACATAATAAACTCTCGCCCCTACGATGGAAAAGATGATTGCATAGATTGCAAAATCCCAGATCACATCCGGATCCACCTTCTCCCGCTTTGCCACATTAGCCGCCATAAGCACGCCCGCCAGCACGCCCACGGCAATGATCACCCCATAAAGGGCAATCTGAAAACCGAAGATGGAAAAACTCTTCGGCACATTCCGCAGATAAATCCCCAGATTGGGAAAGGCTATATCCATATTGTCCATAATATCCTGCATATACTATGTCCTCTCAATCAGACATTGAAGCGGAACAGGATCACATCACCGTCCTGCACCACATACTCTTTTCCTTCCATACCGACCAGCCCCTTTTCTCTGGCAGCGGCAAGGGAGCCCTGCTCCAGAAGATCCTTGTAGTTGACTACCTCCGCCTTGATAAAACCGCGTTCAAAATCGGTATGTATCTTTCCGGCAGCCTGCGGTGCCTTAGTTCCTATCTTAATGGTCCAAGCTCTGGTCTCGTCCTCTCCAGCCGTCAAAAAGCTCATAAGTCCCAGCAGACGATAGCTCGCCCGGATGAGCTTCTGCAGGCCCGACTCGGAAAGACCCAGATCCTCCAAAAACATGGCGGTCTCTTCCTCATCCAGCTCCGCGATCTCCTGCTCGATCTGGGCACAGATCACAAATACCTCGCTGTCATTAGCCGCCGCAAACTCCTTGACCTTGGC
>CAZUZZ010000111.1:0-5888 GCA_964625055.1 uncultured Bacteroides sp.
GATTTACTTCCATTGTCAGATCGCCCTTGGAAATGGAATCTGCAAGTCCTGCCTGCGTTCTCGTCGCCTCAACCATCTGTGCGAAGTCATCCATCAATTCACCCAGATCGTCGTTGTAAACCTTTGTGCAGTCTACATCCACATCACCAAGCGCCATTTTCTTAGCCGCTACCGACAGCTTCGCCATCGGGATGGTGATCGCTTTAATCAGCAGCGCACAGTATGCGATGGTAATGATAATAGCCACAACCACTACTGCGATCTGTACAGCCGTCAATCCAGTCAACTGCGTATTCAGCTCCTCAGCCTTCGCATCCGAAGTTGCATCCAGCAGCTCGATCAACTCCGTCATATCTGCCTCCACCTGATTGGCAATATATTTTCCATTTTCCAACAAATCTGTAATTGCCGCTTCCTGCTGACCTGCCTTTGCCATTTCGATATATGTTTCCGTGGATTCGGTCCAACTGGTGATATCGTCCTCAATCGGCTGATATACAGTAGCCACATCTGCCGGGAGATTTGGCAATACCTCCTCAAAGCGATCCAGATACTCGCGGGCATTCGTTCTATATGCAGCTATGCTCGCTTCCTGTTCCTGCAATGCCTGCGGATCATCATAGTATACGAATAGGATATTCCGTACTTTTGTCTGAATGTTAGCAAAATTAGCATATGCTTCCATCATATAATACTGACCCATCGCATAATTATTATACAAGCTCTGATTTGCCTGATTACCCATATTGGAGGACCAGAACCCCACTGCTGAAATGATAATGATCAAAACCAACATCAGAACACTGAACATTGTAATTTTTGTTTTGACTTTCATGTCTTTAATGATATTCATGTTATATTCTCCTTCTCATGATTGTTCTTAATTGCGACTATCTTCTTCTACTGCGTCTGTGTCCTCCTGCCTGATCAATTTCTCTGGATCGATCAGCAGTTTCACCGTATCTCCCGTTCTGGCCAGACCGTAAACATATTTGTTATGCTCCTCTTTTCGCCCCAGGGTAGGCGGCGGTACGATACTGTCGTTTGAGATCGTGTCTACTTCCGCTATCCCTTCCACGATCAGTCCGATCATCGTTGACTTCACACTGATGACGATAATACACGTCCTGTCCGTATACTCACAGGGGTCCATCTTGAATCTGGCTCGGACATCAATTACCGGAATGATCTTCCCGCGAAGATTGATGAGCCCTTTGATGTAATCTTCCACATCAGGAATCGCTGCGATCGGCTGCATGGCTATGATCTCATTCACATAGCTGATGCTTATGCCGAAGAATTCTTTGCCTGTCTGAAAGGTCATGAATTTATCCTTCTCAGAATCCCCTTCTTCCAACAGCTCTTCCGATTCTCCTGACCGTTCTTTTTCCAATAACTCTTCCGCCATGTACTATCTCCTTTCTCCGTCATGCATCAGCAATCCGGCGATATCCAGGATCAGTGCAATGCTTCCGTCTCCGAGCTGTGTACAGCTGGAAAGTCCCTTGACCTTCTTGACATAAGGCGGGATCGGCTTGACCACGATCTCCTGTTCCTGTAACAGCTTGTCGATCAGGACGCACACCTGACTTCCTTCATGCTCTAATACAACGACGATGCCTTCCTCCACCTTATCCACAGAACCAGGCAGACTATATTTATCATTCAAACGAATGAACGGATAACACTCGCCTCGCAAAACAATGTATTCCTCGCCGCCCGGCTCGTGTATGAGGGCATCCTCACCCACTCTCACAAACTCCTTGATCGAAGCCGTCTCAATCACAAACGGGGAATTTCCAACCTGTACCACAATGCCGTTGATGATCGCCAGCGTGAGCGGTATGACCAGTGTCATCTCCGATCCTTCAAACTCCACACTCGAAATGTCGAGTCTGCCGCCAACATCCTGAATATTCTTCACCACCACGTCCATACCGACGCCTCGGCCGGAATACTCGGTCACTTCCTCCTTGGTGGAGAAACCCGGTAACGTGATGAAACGGAATATCTCTTTGTCCGTGAACTCGCTCATGGCCTTGTTCTCAATCACGCCCTTATCCAAGGCCTTCTGGTACAATTTTTCTTTATTTAAACCTTTACCATCATCCTTCACACTGATGTAAACCTTGCCGCCTTCGTTCTTGGCCTCCAGTGTGATCTTACCCTTGGTCGATTTACCCACTGCAGTACGATCTTCCGGATTCTCCTCGATACCGTGATCCACCGAGTTCCTCACCAGATGCATCAGCGGGTCGGTAATGTGTTCGATGATATTCTTATCCACCTCAGTGTTCTCACCGATCACTTCCAGCTCAATGTCCTTGCCAAGCTTTCTGGAAACATCAAAGACGATTCTTCTCATCTTCTGGAATACGTTGGTCAGCGGCATCATGCGCATCGACATGATGACTTCCTGCAGCTCCGTGGTGATCTTGGATAACTGTCCGGATGCCTTCTGGAAATTAGAAAGCTCCAGGCCCGGCACCTTCAGATCCGGATTCTGCAGTACCACCGCTTCCGCGATGACCAGCTCTCCGATCAGATCCATCAGGGAATCCATCTTCTCCACGTTCACGCTGATGATGCTCTGCTGCTTCGGCTGGTTCTTCGCCAAAGTCTTGCCCTTGCCGGCTTCCTTGGTCTTGACTACATAGTCGCCCGGTGCAGGTTTATCCTTCTTGGCTGCCTCCTCCGGCTTCTTCTCGTCACCCAGATCGATCACCGGCGCATCCTCTCGGCCAAACTCTGCGAGCGCCTTGCCGTACTCTTCCTTGGTGAGTTCATCAAAGTTGATCTCCTCCGCCTCAGAGCTGTCGATCAGAGCGATGACCTCATCCTTGGAGCTCTTCGTCTGCAGCAGCATATGAAAGCCTTCTGCGATGATCACATCGGCGCTGGCCTCATTGGAGAGGATATCGTCCGGTGTGTAGAGCAGATCCTCCGCCACCTCCTTCAATGCGTAGGTAGCCGAGTAAGCTCTCAGGTTACTCATCTGTGTATCATTGCGATAATGAATCGAAATTCGATAAAAATGACTGTCATCGCCTGCCACCGGCGAAATATAAAACTGCGTCGGCTCCACGTGCTTATTGGCCTGCGGCATCTGGATACCCTGCTTCTGGATCTCGCCCTTTAGGCGGCCCAGGAACTCATTCAGATCCTCCACCAATGCCTTCTCGTCGCCATCCGGCGTCTCACCGGCCCTGAGCTTATCAAGCTCTCCGTTCACGAAATCCGAAACGGCAAGTACCTTTTCCACCAGTTCCATATGAGGTACATCATCCGGATGGGATTCTCTCAGGTAATAAAATACATCTTCCAGTTTATGGGTCACTTTTGTGATGTTTTCATACATCAGTACGCCTGAGGAACCTTTGATGGTGTGCATGACACGGAAAATCTCATTAATATCAGAATCATCGAAGCAGTCTGCATCCTGTTTTTCCAATATGATGCCTTCCAGTTTTTCCAAAAGCTGGTCGCTCTCGTACAAAAACATATCCAGCATACTTTCTGTGTTGAATTCTTCTGCCATACTTCCTCCTACTCTTAAGGATTTTCTAAATCAGCCCCAGCTTCTTTAATACCTTTTCAAATTTTTCCACATCTATAGGTTTACCGGCATAGGCTTCGCATCCCAGTTCAAATGCCATCTTTACATTACGTTCGTCATTAAGCGCCGTAGTCATGATGACCTTGACCCGCTTACTCTTAGGAATGCCCTTCTGCGCCTCGATATCGCGGATCGCCTTCAGAACCTGATAACCATCCATAACCGGCATCATTACATCCAGACAAGCCAGATCATAGGGCTCTTCGTCCTCCAATGCCATCATAAAGGCATCTACTGCTTCTTCGCCGTCCACCATCACATCACACTCGCCGTAGCGGGAGAGCTGCTTATCCATAAACTTACGGCTGGCGAAATCATCCTCGGCCAATAAAATCTTCATCTGCGCCCAACTCCTTTCCTCTCATGATATCTATTTGCTCAACAGGCCGTATATCTTTCCTGCTATTGCCGTGATCGGCGCCTGCGACTGTACCGCACCGATATCGTAAGCAACCTTCGGCATACCATACACAACACAGGTAGCCTCATCCTGTCCCACCGTCAGTGCACCGGCATTACGCATCTCCAGAAGACCCTTCGCACCATCGCCTCCCATGCCTGTCAGGATCGCACCGACCGCTTTATTGCCGGCCGCTTTCGCCACCGAACTGAACAGCACATCCACGGAAGGACAATGTCCGCTCACTCTCTCCGTTCCCCGGCACTCCACCTGATATTGATCGCCCACCTTGACAAGACGCATCTGTCTGTCACCAGGCGCAATGAGCACCTGTCCCTGCAGCACACGGTCGCCAGTCTGGGCTTCCTTGACCGCCACCTCGCACTGATTGTTCAGACGCTCCGCATACATCTTCGTAAATCCAGGCGGCATATGCTGTACAATGACAACGCCCGGAATATCTCTCTTAAATCTCTTGACCACCTCAAAGATGGCCTCCGTGCCTCCCGTGGAAGCGCCGATCGCAACAATGCGGTCTTTACCGCCCGCCGGAGTGATATGACTCATAACGGCTGTGTTATCCACCCGTTTCAGCTTGCCGACCTTCGCCGTGGAGGCGATCTTGACCTTCGTCGCCAGCTCCTGACTCAGAAAATCATTGATCTGGGCCTGGTTCAGATTATTCGGCTTATTGACAAAGTCAACGGCGCCCGCTTCCAGTGCATCGAACACTTTATTGCTCAAAGAACTGATCATGACCACCGGCAGAGGATACTGAGGCATCAGCCTTCGCAGAAACTCTATCCCGCTCATCCGGGGCAGTTCCACATCCAGAGTCATGACATCAGGCTTATACTTTATGATCGCATCCCTCGCCGCATAGGCGTCCTCCGCCTCTGCCACCACTTCAATATTCGGGTCTGCATTGAGCCCCTTTACGAGCATATTGCGGAACATAAGGGAATCGTCTACAACCAATACTCTAATCGGTCTCATTCCATTGTCTCCTACTTTCTGTCTCTATTACTTTCTGTAAATGGAAGGCTGTACATAGTTAAATTTCATCTTGTGGCGGTCCAGCCTCTCCGTCAGACCGATAAACAGATACCCGCCCGGCTCCATATGATCGTATATTCGCTGGATGAGCGGATATTTTGTCTCATCCTGAAAATAGATCATAACGTTTCTCAAGAAAACAATATGAAATCTCTTTTTAAAGGGGAGCGGATCCATCAGATTAAACTGACGGAAGATCACTTCCTTTTTCAGTTCATCCTTTACCCGGAACTCTTCCTGGCTGATCTGTTTAAAATAATGGCGTTTCCAGTTCTGGGGAAGCGGATCGATCTGCTCTTTCAGATAAACCCCCTTGGCCGCGTGCTCCAATACCCGTCTGGAAATATCTGTCGCCAGAAGTCTGGAATCCCACGCGGTATGCTCAACTCCCAGAAAATCCTGCGTCACCATGGCAAGCGTGTAAGGCTCCTCCCCGGTGGAGGATGCGCCGCACCAGATCCGCAGATCCTTCGTGTTCATGGCCTTGGACTTCGCCCAGGGAAGCGCCACATTTCTCATAAAATCAAAATGCTCGCTCTCGCGCATGAAATATGTATGGTTCGTGGTCAGTATGTTGACCAGATCGGTGGCCTCGGCCCCCTTCGGGTTATGCTCGACCTTCGCCATATACTCGTCGTAGTTGGCATACCCGTTGCGGACAAGATAATTCTCCAAACGTCCGCCCACGAGCACTCTTTTCTGGCTCAGATCGATTCCGTAATTCTTTTTGACATAGGTGACAATTCGTTGAAATTCACTGTCGGTAATCACTTCTTTCGCCTCCCTAAATTACCATCTTATATTAAAGCATAAATC
>CAZUZZ010000112.1:0-5885 GCA_964625055.1 uncultured Bacteroides sp.
TGGAACATCAGGATTTTCTCTGCGCCTATCAGGTGGCGGGCTATAGCCTGATCGATATCATGGTCTGGCAGATGGATCATTTTAAGGCACAGATGGACAGAGACCGGAGCGAAATGAAGAGCAACGGGGATAAAATGCTTCTGGAGGCTTTCCACACCATGCTTTTGATGGAACAGGAACCAGAGTATTATGTAAACTTAATGCAGAGCGAGACCGGGACGGACTATCCGGACAAATACTGAGCAGTGCCATACGGTAAGATAAGGATTAAGAAAGGATTTCATAATGAATAAAGAAGACATCAGGATAAAACACATCATCGTACATATTTTGGATTCCACCATCGGGATGCCTGTGCTCTCGGACACAGAGCTGGAGTACGGTTCGGAGGTGGCGGAGTTTGTGCGGGAGCATATCGGGCGGATCTGTATGGGAGACGACGCCAGAGAGTGCCGTTTCTATGAGCGGGAGTCGGAGATCTACAGACTTCTCTCCGATTATCAGGACGAGGATTTCATCCCGGCAAGCCAGGAGATCGCCTCGCTTCTGTATGAGATCATGAATGCGAACATCGACATTCCTTCGGCGGACCTTATGGTAGTGCGGTTCAAGGAGGGGGAGGAGGAATATCTGGCGCTCCTTAAGATGAATTACAAGTCCCTCTACACCCACAGGACGATGCCGCTTGACGGGGGCGAGGGAAACAGCAACGAGCTGATCCGCCACAAGTCTATCCTGCCCTCGGAGAGTCAGCGGCTTTCGGAGGCGGCGGTGATCCGGCTCTCTGATCTGTCCCTGCAGGTGGTGGAGAAAAAATATGAGGTCAATGGAGAGAAAACGGATTACTTTTCTTTTCTCTTTTTAAAGTGCAGCGCCCATCTCTCTCACAAGTCGAAGCTGTCCATTGTGGGCCGCGCCGTGGAGAGTGTACAGAAGGACGGTTTCGCGGAGGTGGAGCGGTTTGAGAGGCAGATGCGCGCCAAGAGCATCATTCAGGAGGAGATCGAGGAGAACGGCGGCTTCGAGGTGGAGGAGATCGCGGAGAAGATCTTTGACGATCAGCCGGAGCTAAAGACCGCCTTTCAGGATAAAATGGAAAAGTATAATATGGTGCGGGAGCGGATCGAACCCCAGAGTGAAAATACGGTACGCAAGTACCAGAGCCAGCATCTTTTCACGGATACGGGAATCGAGATCAAGATTCCCATGGAGCAGTATAAGAATCCCAGATGCGTGGAATTTATCACCAACCCGGACGGGACGGTCAGCGTGCTGATCAAGAATATCGAGCACTTAGAGGCGAAACTGTAGAGAGTGATAAAAAGTAGTGAAAGAGCGGCTCGCCGTCCTTTGCCGGCAGGCGTTCCGGGTGCCACTGGACTGCCAGAATGGGCAGCACCCGGTGCATCAGCCCTTCGACCACATTGTCCCCGGCGCGGCAGACGGGGATCAGATCCTTCCCCGGGCGGTTTATGGCCTGATGGTGGGCAGAGTTTACCGGGGCGCTGTTTCCGTAGAGCTGATAAAAGAAATCCAATCGGTTTACATAACTGTGATAGACGCGGTGCATCTGATCTCTGCCGATCCATTTGTGCCGGTCTGCGGTGTCGATGTGCTGTGTGATGTCGCCGCCGAAATACACATTGATGATCTGAAGGCCCTTGCAGATACCGAGCACGGGCCTTTTTTTCGTCACAAAAAGGGAGAGCGCTTGAAGCTGCAGAATGTCCAGCTCCGTGTCGATATGGTGGGAGCCGTGATCGCTTTGGCCGAAGAAGGCGGGCGTGATATCGCCGCCGCCCGGCAGGAGCAGATGGGTGGCGGTCTCGGCGGCATCGGGGTCCAGGGTGGTGTGACAGGGAACGCCCAGTCTGCGCAGGATGTTTTCATAATTTTCGGTATCGGGGGAGCGGCCCAGAATGGCGACGGAGGGGAGAGAGGACATGGCAGGCTCCTTTCACGGAGAGCAGGGAGGTATTACTCTATCTTATGCGGCAGCGGTGATCGCGCAACTATTCGAAATAACTACGCAAAAAAATGGTTGCTTTATTGGAAAAAATCTCATATAATTTTAGATAACTGTAAAATATTTTAAATAAATAAAAATGACATATGGGGAAAATGTCAGAAATGGGGGCAGAAAATGAGCGAGTTAATGTACAACAAACCATGGATATTACAGCGGGCAGATCCTTATGTGTACCGTCATACAGATGGAAGCTATTATTTTACGGCTTCCGTGCCGGCTTACGATGGGATCGTGCTGCGCAGGGCGAATACGCTCGCAGGACTTGCGGATGCCGAAGAGGTGGAGATCTGGCATAAACATGAGTCCGGTATTATGAGCTGTCATATCTGGGCGCCGGAGCTGCATTATATCGACGGCGCGTGGTATATTTACTATGCCGGGGGCGATAAGGATGACGTCTGGGCGATCCGGCCCTATGTGCTGGAGTGTAAGGATGCGGACCCGATGACCGGCACATGGACGGAGAAGGGCAAGATGGGGAGAGCCGACGACGACGAGTTTTCCTTTGAGGCCTTTTCATTGGACGCCACCGTGTTTGAAAATAAGGGGAAGTGGTATTACATATGGGCCGAGAAGGTGGGCGTCGGAAAACAGATATCCAATCTCTATATCGGGGAGATGGAGACGCCTTATAAGCTTAAGACCGTGCAGGTGCTTCTTACTACCCCGGATTACGATTGGGAACGGGTAGGTTTCTGGGTGAATGAGGGCCCGGCCATCCTGAAACGAAACGGTAAGATCTTTATGACTTACTCTGCTTCAGAGACAGGCGTGGCCTACTGTATGGGTATGCTGACGGCGGACGAGGACGCGGATCTGTTAGATCCCTTGTCGTGGAAAAAGGAGCGTTATCCGGTGCTTGCGTCGGATGAGTCCCGTGTCGTTTACGGGCCGGGTCACAACAGCTTCACCGTGGACGAGGAAGGGAACGACATTCTGGTCTATCATGCCAGGACGGAGACGGAGATCGTGGGTGATCCGCTCTACAATCCGAACCGCCATGCGATGCTGATGAAATTCGGCTGGGAGAACGGCAGACCTGTATTCAAGTTTACATAACATTTATAGGTTTACATAATGCAGAGAGGTTTACATAAAATATAAGGAGGAAAGAGAACGGGTATGGCAAAATTATTTATCAACGAGAAAAACAAAAAAGGACACATCAACCCGGAAATCTACGGACACTTTTCAGAGCATCTGGGCAGATGTATCTATGAGGGACTTTATGTGGGAGAGGATTCCGATATCCCGAACGTGAACGGTATGCGTAAGGATGTGGTTGACGCTCTGAAGGAAATGCAGATCCCGGTACTTCGCTGGCCGGGCGGCTGCTTTGCGGACGAGTACCACTGGAAGGACGGCATCGGCCCTAAGGAGAACCGCAAGAAGATGATCAACACCCATTGGGGCGGCGTAGTGGAGGATAACAGCTTCGGCACCCATGAGTTCTTTGAGCTGTGCGAGCAGCTGGGATGTAAGACCTACGTGAACGGCAACGTGGGAAGCGGTACCGTTCAGGAGATGAGCGAGTGGGTGGAGTACATCACATTCGACGGTGTCTCCCCCATGGCGGATCTGCGGAAGAAGAACGGACATGAGAAGCCCTGGAAGATCGATTATTTCGGCGTGGGCAACGAGAACTGGGGCTGCGGCGGCAATATGACGCCGGAGTATTACGGCAATCTCTATAGAAGATACCAGACCTATGTAAGACATTACGATCACGCGGCGCCTATCAAGAAAGTCTGCGGCGGTCCCAATGTGGCGGACTATTTCTGGACGGAAGGGGTGCTTAAGACCTGTTTTGCGAAACCCCAGCCGGATCCGGGCGCACCGGGCGTGGTGCCGGGCTTTATGGACGGATTGTCCCTGCATTATTATGTACATCCGGGCGGATGGCAGAATAAGGGAAGCGCTACAGAGTTTGATGAGAAGACATGGTACACCACCATGGCGAAGGCAGTTTATATGGAGGAACTGGTAGAGCGTCACGGCGCTATCATGGATCAGTATGATCCCGAGAAACGGATCGGCATGATCGTGGACGAGTGGGGCTGCTGGTTCGATGTGGAGCCGGGTACGAATCCGGGATTCCTGTATCAGCAGAACACCATGCGCGACGCGGTTGTGGCAGGCGTTACGCTCAACATCTTTAACAAGCACTGCGATCGTGTCAAGATGGCGTGTATCGCCCAGATGGTCAATGTGCTGCAGTCCGTGATCCTGACAGAGGGGCCAAAGATGATCCTGACGCCCACCTACCATGTATTCCATATGTACAAGCACCATCAGGACGCAGATTTGGTGGAGAGCTGCATTGAGGGCAATAAGATGATCGGCACAGACGCAGACAATCAAGTGCCTTTCCTGGACGAGTCCGTGTCCGTGGACAAGGACGGCTATGTGAATGTGACACTGACAAACCTTTCCACAGATGAGGATGCACCGGTAGAAATGTCCTTTATGGAGCTTGTTCCGGGGGAGATCACTGCTGCGATCCTGAAGGGCGAGATGCACGCGCACAACACCTTCGATGCGCCTGAAGTAGTGAAAGAGGAAGCGTTCAGCGATTATGAGAGCAAGGATGGGAAGATCAGCTTCACGGCGCCTGCGGGCAGCGTGATCAGTTTCCGCATCCGTTAAGGGAAAAAGATCCGGAAAGGAGAGGCGGCGCATGGAGATAGAAAACAGACGCATCTGCCGCAAATGTCTCACCAGAGACATGGATCAGAAAGAGTATTTTGAAAATCTGCACACCTACATCGCCAATCTGGATGAAGATTTAAAGGTCGAGGAGCCGCTTTACGAGAAGCGGCTCTCTCTCTGTAAGGAATGTGATCTGCTTCTGGACGGTATGTGCAGGGCCTGCGGATGCTTTGTTGAGCTGCGGGCGGCGATGAAGAAAAACGCCTGCCCCTATGATAAATGGGGCGCTTTTTCCATGCCTGACGAAAATGAATAACTTTATGTAAATTTAAATAGTTCAAAAAATTCTAAAATAATTCAAAATGGTATTGACGTACACCTCTTGCTATTGTACAATGTGAACTAAGATAGCCGTAAAAAAAAAAAAAAATGTGCAAGTTGCTTAACAGCAGGAAAAGAAAAAAAGAGCATAATTCACTTTTTTTGATTGAGATGTTGGAGAATTTGCACATATATCGTCGATCGGATGCCTAAATTAGTTTAGACGATGAGACTGACGGTTATCGAACAGCACATTCTAAAAAAGGAGGAAAAAGAATGAAAAAGAAAGTATTGGCTACTTTGTTGACAGCAGCGATGCTGGCTACAACACTGGTAGGCTGTGGCGGCGGCGCATCTGAGGGCGGCGTGGCTCCGGCAGATGACGGTGCAGCGACAGAGGCTCCCGCAGCAGACGGCGGTTCAGACGACGGTGCAGCGGCAGATGATGGTGCGGCAGCAGATGAGGCGGCAGCAGAGGAGGAGATCCCTACTTCTACCTTCGGTGATCCTAACGGTACACATCTGGAGATGTGGACATTCGTTGAGATTCACGGACAGCACTACGGCAACATGGTTGAGAAGTGGAATGAGCAGAATCCCGACAGACCGATCGAGATCACCTGTACTACATACCCTTACGCTGACATGCATACCAAGTTACTTACCTCTCTGACAGCAGGTACAGGCGCACCTGATATCTGTGACGTGGAGATCGGTCAGTTCCCTAACGTGGTAGCAGGTCTGGATACATGGCTTGTTCCCCAGAACGATACGGCAGCTCCTTACCTTGATACCATGGTTAAGGCAAGAATGGATGTCTATGCAGGTTCTGACGGCAACTACTACGGTATTCCTTACCATGTAGGCGCATTCGTTATGTACTACA
>CAZUZZ010000113.1:0-5881 GCA_964625055.1 uncultured Bacteroides sp.
TTCAACTGGATGCTGATTCTGATAATGGCTAATAATAAAAAATGCAGATTATGGGAGTATTCTTTGTGCTTTTGTCAATGTTTACCCCCATAACCATGTTTTTTCTGTATTTTCACCCCACCTCCTGCCTCAAATGCAGCAGGATCCTCTTCTCCATGCGGCTCACCTGCACCTGGCTGATCCCCAGTGCTTTCGCCACCTCCACCTGAGTCTTTTCCTGAAAATAGCGCATATGGATGAGCTGCCTTTCCGTCTCCGGGAGCGTTGCTAAAAGCTGCTCCAGCAGCATATGATTTAAGATTTTCTCTTTCTCTGCATCCTCATTTGCATGGCTGAGTCCTGCCGTGCAGCCGCCCGCGCTATCTACCACCTGATCCACCAGATAGATCTCATTGCCATCAGACTGATAGACCGATTTATAGATGGACTCCACCTCCACATTGGCGTCCAGCGCCATCACGATATCTTCCACCGACAGCGCCGTCTCCGCCGACAGCTCCTGCAGGGTCGCCTCCCTGCCGTAGAGCTGTGACAGGTGATCAGCCGCCTGCTTGATCTTCCAGCCGTTCTCTTTCAGGGTACGGCTCACCTTCACCATGCCGTCATCTCTGAGAAACCGTTTGATCTCACCCTGGATCATCGGCACAGCATACGTACTAAACCGCACGTCAAACTGCAGATCGAACTTGTCGATTGCCTTGATCAGGCCGATACAGCCGATCTGAAACAGATCCTCCGGATCGTATCCTCTCCCGATAAAACGCTTGACGATATGACGCACCAGCCCCAGATTTTCCTCTATCAGTATCTCTCTTGCCTCTTTATCTCCTGCCTGTGATCGTTCAATAAGTACGGCAGTCTCCTCCATAGGCTATTCCTCACTGACGATCCAGCTGCCCAGACCTATCTTTTTATACATACGCACCAGCGTTCCCTGCCCCGGCTCGGAAACTACCTCCAGGTCGTCCATAAAAGCTTCCATAAAAGCAAACCCCATCCCGGAACGCTCCCACTCCGGCCTGGTGGTAAAGAGGGGCTGCATCGCACGGTCCACGTCCTCTATCCCCACGCCCCGGTCTATGACTTCCACCTCCAGCACGTCTCCCTTCAGCTCACAGTTCATCAAAACGCGCTCCGTGATGCACCCCCGGTTCCCGTAGCCATGGATAATCGCATTGGTCACTGCCTCGGATACTGCAGTCTTTACATCGGACAGTTCCTCCAGCGTAGGATTTAACGGCGCGATAAATGCCGCCACCGCCATTCTGGCAAAGGACTCATTGTCTGACACCGCCGCAAACTCCAGCCGCATCTCATTTGTGATCTGTGTATAATCTTTCTTGTCTATAACCTCGATCATATCTTCCTCCCTTTCTTACCTCGCCTTCTATTACCTATCTCTTCGAGTTTGTGACAAGCATCGCGCAGGCACAAATCTCGCGATTGAACAGTTTACTGTTCAATCAGCTCTACAAAATCCTCCAGCCCCGACAGCAAAAACAGCCGGCGGATCCTGCTGCCCGCATTGACCGCGTACACCTTCCCGCCGAAGCAGGAGACCTTCCGGTAGCGTCCCAGAATAATGCCCACGCCCGAGCTGTCCATAAAGGTTGTCCGCTCAAAATCAAACACCACGTTCCCCACCTTTTTCGACATGATATACCGGTCCGCTCTTTTACTTATGTCAACTGATTTATGGTGATCTATCTCCGTTGGCATTCTTATCATCAAGTAATTGTCAATTACCTTAAAATCCTCTTCCATATTATGTTAACTCCTTTCCCGCCAAAATAAAAAGGACATGACTTTTCATCACGTCCTCTTTCGTATCTCTTATATATCATATATCTTCTGCATTTTATATCAGATATCCGGCGTTACTCATCGGTGCCTTCCATCTCCGCCAGAAATCCCTCCGACTTATCAGCCTTCTCCGTGTTGGGGAACAGCTCGATCACCTGCAGATAAGTCTCTCTCGCCTTATCTTCCTGTCCCATGCGGTAGTAGGAATTAGCCAGATCAAAAAGTGCCTGTCCGTTTGTGGGATCATACTGATAAGCCTTTTTCAGATTCGGAATCGCATCCGCATAATTTCCTGCCCAAAACGCCGCATGACCGTCCTCATCATAAGCCACTGCGATCTGCGGTCCTACCAGTTCTGAAAGTGTGTGGTAAAGGTTCTCAAAGGCCTCGGATTGCTCCTGCTCCTCCCCGTCTTCTCCTTCTTCCGCTATCGCAGTCTCAATCTCCTCCAGATAATCCGCCACCACAGTGACATCCTCCGGATCCGACAAATATGCGCCCGCCGCCTTCATCAGACTCTCCACGGAACGCAGCGTACCGTCCGTGCCCATATAGGTTGTCAGATCCTGCTGCAGAGCGCTGTTTTGCGTCTCCAGCTCGGAGAGCTGCTGCTGCAATTCATCGATGGTAGCGCTCTTGACATCCGACTGCTCACTGACCTTTTTTAGCTCCTCGTCAATATTTGCCTTAGCTGCCTGTATCCTGGCCGGCAGGATCAGAAAAAAGGCGATGGCGATACCGATGGCCAGACCAATCCCCAGATTCAGCAGAGAGGTAACACCTCTGCCCTCTTTCATATTGACCGGCTGAATGATCGTCTCATTACCGCTCTGGTACTTAACGATCTCCTCTGATTTTTTCTGCTTTTTAGAAGCATTCTTGACGCCCTCCTCCGGAAGGAGCATCTCGTCTACCTCTTTCAGATAACGCAGGGTCGCCGTATTGTTCGCATCGATCTCCAGACATTTGGTAAGTTCTCTCTTCGCCCGCTCCCACTCCTCGCTGTTGATATACAAAAGCGCCAGAAGCTGATGTGCTCTGATAAATTTCGGGTTTAGAGAGAGCACCTTTTTTAACTGGATCACTGCCAGATCAAGGCTGTCCTGATTGCAGTAGGTAAGCGCCTGATTATACTTCTTGATAGTCTGATTGATCGTATCCAGACGGTTCTGATTGGTCTGGATCATGTTGATATAATCGTCCGCAATGTTCTTCTTCGGACGCAGATTTTTACTGATGACCCACTCACTTAAGGCAGCCACCACCTCGCCGGTCTCAAAGTACACCAACCCTAAGAGATTCCGGGCTTCTACATTATTTTTATCAAATTTAAGACTCTGCCGCAAACTCGTGATCGCACCCGTCAGATCCCTGACACCGGCCCGTTCCAATCCATCGTTATAAAAACGATTCGATATATATATAATCCTCTTATAAAGGGTTACATCGGCACCGCAGTTCGTGCAAAAATCGTGCTCGGACAGTGTACAGCCACACCGATAACAAATCATCTATGCCAATCCTCTATTCTATTCTCCTGCTTTCTTCGATTCCTTCACGATCTTGACCATCAGATCCGCCATATCCGTCAGATCCTGATTGTAGATCGCCTCCTCCGCGTCCTCCACTTCCAGACTGGGGTGAAACTTTTTCAGTTCCTCTTCAAAATTGATCATCTTTAAGGCTCCTTAAAAGGGCTTTCACTTCGCCCACCAGATATAATGAACCGACAATATACACCTCATCCCTCTCCTCTTTCTGTCCAAGCAGCGTCATAAGCGCCGCTTCAAGCGTATCGTAAGCCTCGATAGGGATTCCGGTATATTGTCCAAACGTATCTACAAGTTGTCCAAGCGGCAATGCGCGTTCGCCCTGCAGGGCTGTCAGGAAAATCATATCAAAAAGATCTGTCCCGGCAAGCAGCGCCGCCGCTGCCTGGTATTGCTTGTCCCGCACCGTGGAATAGAGAAGCAATCGTCTGCCAGCACAGGAACGCTGCTCCACCGTCTCTAAAAAAGCACGGATCCCATCCACGTTATGAGCGCCGTCCACATACACTGACGGCCGTATCTCCTCCATCCTGCCCTCCCAGAAGGTTTCCCGGATCCCGTCCTGTATGATCGGAAGGGTGATCCGCTCCTCCTGCAAAAGCGTCAATGCACTCGCAGCAAGCGATGCATTTTCCACCTGATAGAGTGCAGAAGTGGACACAGTAAAACCAATATAATCATAATAGTGTAAATGAAGAGAAAAATCAATCGTTTTATTTTTAATCTTAATTTCTTTTATCGCAGTTTTCTTCAAAGGGAACGTTTTCGCGCCGATTTTTCGTGCACAGCTCTCTATGACCTCACTCACCTGCTTCTGCCTGTCCGGATAGACGACAGGCACGCCCTCTCGCAGGATCCCCGCCTTTTCCGCTGCAATCTCTGGCAAAGTCTCCCCCAGATATTCCATATGATCATAACCGATAGACGTCAGAATGCACAGCTTCTTTTCTTTCACCACATTGGTGGCGTCAAGCCGTCCGCCAAGGCCGGTCTCTAAAACCACGTACTCTACCCCGTGCTTTTCAAAGAGTATCATCGCCATAAAAAAGAGATATTCAAAAAAAGTCGGATGATAGTCCGCCTCCGCAAGCTCTGCCGGCAGACAGCCCAGAGCTTCCTTCACCACGCGAAAGGCGTAGAGAAAATCTGTCTCGGACGCCATTTCTCCATTGACCGCAAACCGCTCCCGCATGGTCACCAGATGGGGCGATGTGAATCTTCCGCAGGAAATGCCCGCCTTTTTCAGGACAGAACACAAATAAGCACAAACAGAACCCTTTCCGTTTGTGCCCGCCACGTGCACTACCTTACTCTTCCGGGCCGGATATCCCAGATGCTTCCAGAAGCGTTCGGTATTTTCTCTGCTGTTTTTTGAGGTAAATTTAGGGGTGGCGTTGATATACTCTTCCGCCGCCCCGTAAGTATCAAAGATTTCTTTCATTTTTTGCCGCATCAACTGTGTACGATGACCGTTCCCTCGATCACGCCTTTATCCGCTGAATATCTCATAAAACAGGTATTCCGTTCAAGCGTCATCTGCTCGGCGTTGATCCCGATCACCACATTCCGGTAAATATTGCCATCCACCTTGATGAAAGACTCTCTGCCCTCCTCCATGGTAGTCTCCAGCGCCTCTCTTTCCTGACCGACCTTATCCAGCTCTGCGAAATACTCGTCCTTTAATTGGTTCCACTCTAAAAGGCTGTTCTCCGTAGCTCTGGAGGTATTCGTTCCGCGCATACGCTTTTCACGCAGGGCCTCCGTCATGGTATCCACCAGCTTGGAGAGCTTCTCCTTAATATCTGCCTCCCGGCGTCTAGCCTCCAACAGCTTGTCAAAGGACTCCGGGGCATAGCCGCAATGCAGAACCGTCTTCAACTCCACATCATTACCCGCCGTCATGACCTCGATGCTCTTGAGCGCATGGGTATAGCCGCCGATAATGGCGCCTCTCTTACCGGTGGTGATCACCTTATCCTTGGCATTCACCTTAGCATTCAAGATGACATTGGACTGTACCAGTCCACCCGCATCCACCGTGGTATTCTCTATAAATTCGGCATATACATTTCCTCTGGCAGAAATCTTACCGCCGCCCTGAATACCGCGCGATAACATCACATCGCCCCCGGCAAACAGTGTCGCCGGACCCGTAGTACCGTGAACCTCTATGTTTCTTCCGGCGCGGATGACGATACCGCCCTCCACGTTGCCGTTGATGATAATGTCGCCGAAAAACTCTATCTTACCGATGATCGCATCCACATCTCCCATGATCTCATGGACATTCTGGATATCGATCTTACCGTCCTTGACTTCGATCTTGCCATCGCTCTGGGCATAGTAAACACCGTTTTCTCTGGTGATTCCCTTACCTCTCATGGGAGGCAGGTCTCTGACAGGAGACGCCTTCATCTCGCCACCCATCACGGTATAGCCGTCCTCACCCTGTACCGCATAGTGATAAATCGCTACCTTATCGCCCTTATGCACATTCTGCAGGGCGCTCATGCTGGAGTAATCCACCG
>CAZUZZ010000114.1:0-5880 GCA_964625055.1 uncultured Bacteroides sp.
TTTCCAGATCCTCGTCCTTTTTCACCACCACCCCGATAAAGGGAAGCTCCTGCTGCAGCCTGTCCGTAGGGATCCCGCCGATCTGCAGCGCATTGATCCAGTCGATCAGCTCCGAAGTGCTGGGCTTCTTGCGGATATCCTTCATGGAACGGATCCAGTAGAACACCTCCATGGCATCCTTTAAGAGCTTATCCTCCACATCGGGATAGTGCGTCCTCACGATCTCCTCCATCAGTGTCTGATCCGGGAAATCAATATAGTGGAAGATACATCTTCTGAGGAAAGCATCCGGCAGCTCCTTCTCCGCGTTGGAAGTAATGATCACAATAGGCCTGTGCTTCGCTTTCACAGTCCGCTTCGTCTCATGGATATAAAATTCCATCTGGTCAAGCTCCCAGAGCAGATCGTTGGGGAACTCCAGATCCGCCTTGTCGATCTCGTCGATCAGAAGAATCACCTGCTCCTCCGCCTCAAAGGCCTCTCCCAGTTTACCCAGTTTGATATAGTGGGCGATGTCATCCACGCCCTCCTCCCCGAACTGCCCATCGTAGAGCCTCTGGATCGTATCGTACATATAGAGGCCGTCCTGCGCCTTGGTAGTGGATTTGATATTCCAGATGATCAGCTTCTTCCCCAGGGAATTTGCTACCGCCTGCGCCAGCATCGTCTTACCCGTACCCGGCTCTCCCTTGATCAAAAGAGGCTTCTGCAGGGCGATTGCCACATTCACACTGGCCAAAAGCTGTTCTGACGCCACATAATCTGCTGTGCTCTCAAATTTTGCTCTAGCTTCACTCATAAACGTCTCCCGTTCCCTTCTTACATAAGATAGTGATGTTTCTTGCACGTAATATAAATTTATGTTACGATATTTCAGGTACAAAAGCAAGAGATTCTTACTACACAGAAAGGGTTAACAGATATGTCAGAAAAAAACGTAAAGACCAGTCTTTCCTTTGAGGTGTTTCCCCCTAAAAAAGAGGAGGAATTCGACAACATATATGACTTTCTCCGGGAGACCGCTAAACTTCATCCCGATTTTATCAGCTGTACTTACGGCGCAGGCGGTTCCCGCGCAGGAAAAACCATTGAGATTGCATCTTTTATCCAGAAGGAACTCGGCATTGACGCTATCGCCCACATCACCTGTGTGGGCTTTACAAAAGCTGACCTTGAGAAAAACTGTGAAGCGCTGGAGGCCGCAGGCGTAAACCATGTACTTGCTCTGCGCGGGGACAGACCGCAGTCTATGACAGACGAGCAGTTTAACAACAGGGAATTTTTCTACGCGACAGACTTGGTGCGCCACCTGAAAGAACACACCTCACTTCAGATCTCAGGCGCCTGCTATCCCGAAAAGCACTTTGAAGCGCCGAGCTTTGAGGCGGATCTGCGGCATCTCAAAGAGAAAATTGACGCAGGTGTGACTTCTCTGGTGACCCAGATGTTTTTTGATAATACTTATTTTTATCGATTCATGGAAAAAATAAGGGCGATGGACATCACCGTACCCGTTCATGCCGGGATTATGCCCATCACCGCAGCCAAACAGCTCGGCACTTCCGTATCACTCTCCGGTTCCTCAGTTCCCAAGGAGCTGGCGGATCTGATCGCCACCTACGGGGAGAATAAAGAGGATATGCGCAAGGCCGGCATCGACTATGCTGTGCGGCAGATCCTGGATCTGAAGCAGCACGGTGTAGACGGTATCCACATCTATTCCATGAATAAATTAAAGACTACCATAGAGATCTGTGCGCAGATCTAAGTCCAGGGAATCAGAGGATTCTCAATCTTCTTATCCCGAAGCATCAGGTTCTTCACCGCTTCGTCCACGGGCATACCATCAAACAATACCGCGTTCACCTGCTCAATGATGGGCAGCTGGACGTGGTATTTTTCTGCAAGCCCCATGGCCGCCTTGGCCGAATACACACCCTCCACCACCATCTTCACCTCATCCATGGCCTGCTCCATGGTATAGCCCTTGCCGATCAGAATGCCGGCACGGCGGTTTCTGGAGTGCATGGATGCACAGGTCACGATCAGGTCACCGATACCGGTGAGGCCGCTGAATGTCTCGATCCTGCCGCCCATAGCAAGCCCCAGCCTTGCGATCTCAGCAATTCCTCTGGTGATCAACGCCGCCTTCGTGTTATCTCCGCAGCCAAGTCCGTCCGCAATTCCCGCCGCCAGCGCCACCACATTTTTAAGCGCCGCGCCAAGCTCTATCCCGAGCACATCAGGGCTGATATAGACGCGGAACACCTCGTTCATAAAAATATTCTGGAGATATTCAGCAGTAGCTTTCTTTGCCGCTCCTACCACGATCGTAGTGGGGATACCTTTGCCCACCTCCTCCGCATGAGAAGGCCCGGACAGCACCGCCACCTCCGCCTGCGGGATCTCCTCCTCTATGATCTGGGACAAGGTTAAAAGCGTCTTCTCCTCTATTCCCTTCGCCACATTGACAATGATCTGCCCATCCCGCACAAAGGACTTCATGGAGCGGGAAGTGCTTCTGGTATAAGGAGAGGGCACTGCCAGAACCAGCACATCCCTGCCTGTCACCGCCGCCTCCAGATCCGTGGTAAATTCCATATCTTCCGGAAGTTTAACGCCGGGCAGCTTATCCTTGTGCTCGCGCTCCTTTTGTAACATCTCAATCTCCGATTCCACGATCGACCAGACCGTGATCTTGTGTCCATTCTTGTGGAGAAGCACCGCTAATGCAGTCCCCCAGCTTCCTGCGCCTATAATACTGATATCCGCCATTTTCCCCTCCGTTCTCGCCTGTCTATGACGCCGTGTCTTCCTTTTCCTCTTTATTCTTATGCGTCAGATAGGTTTTTCTCTCCGTCCCGCTCAGAAGTCTCTTTATATTTTCGCGATGTTTCCAATAAGCCATGACCGTCAAAATCCCGGCAATGACATACATTTCGATCAAAAGCGGCTGCGTCATGCCAAGGATATCCATCTGCCCCAGAATGACCAGTTCCACGAAAAATCCTGCGTAGACCAGAAGGGATCCCAGCGATACATAATGAGTAGTGAAGAAAGCGCCGAAAAACAAGATCAGTCCCATCGGGATCAGATAGGGATGAAAGGACAGGATCAGTCCTGCCGTAGCCGCAATGCCCTTTCCCCCTTTAAATTTCAGATAAAAAGGGAAATTGTGCCCGGCGATGGCACCTGCCGCCGCATACATTTTCAGCAGATATACCTCGTCTCCATGTGTGTTTTTAAAAATAACGCCTGTAATCACAACTGCCAGAATACATTTCAGAATATCCCCCAGCAGCACCAGAAGCCCCGCCTTGGTACCGAACACCCGCAGCGTATTCGTGGTGCCCGCATTGCCGCTTCCGTAGTTTCTGATATCAATACCGTGCAGTCTCCCGTAAATATAGGCTGTCTGAAACAATCCAAACACATAGCCGATCAACAAACAAATGACTCTCTCCACTCTACTTGTTTTCCTTTCTCTCTCTGACAAAAAATTTCAAAGGTGTTCCCGCAAATCCGAAGGTATCCCGGATCTGATTTTCCAGATACCGCAGATAGGAAAAATGCATCAGTTCTTTATCATTTACAAAGATCACAAAGGTGGGCGGCTTCACCGCCACCTGTGTGGTATAGTAAATGCGCAGTCTCTTTCCCTTGTCCGCGGGAGGCTGCTGCAGCGCCACCGCCTCTGTCACGATCTCATTGAGCACACCGGTTGCCACACGCATGGAATGATTCTCATTCACCGCGTCGATCACCTCGTAGAGCTTCATTAGCCGCTGTCCGCTCACCGCCGAAATGAACATGATCTCCGCGTAGGACATAAAGGAGAGCACCTGTCTTACCTTCTGTGTGTACTCCTTCACCGTCTGGTTGTTCTTCTCGATGGCGTCCCACTTGTTCACGGCGATGATGACAGCTTTTCCTCTGTCGTGGGCGATCCCAGCGATCTTGGCGTCCTGCTCCGTCACGCCCTCCACCGCATCTATGATGAGTACCGCGATATCCGCCCGCTCCACTGCAGACACTGTGCGGATGATCATATACCGTTCCAGTTCCTCTTTTATTTTATTTTTCCGGCGCAGCCCCGCCGTATCAATAAACACATATTCTTTACCGTTATGTGTGATCTCCGTATCGATGGCGTCTCTGGTAGTGCCCGCAATATCCGAGACGATCAGACGGTTTTCACCGATGAGCCGGTTGATGATGGAAGATTTCCCCACATTGGGCTTCCCGATGATCGCCACCTTCACCCGGTTATCTTCCTCTTCCTCCATGCTCTCCTCGCCAAAATGTGCGATCACCTCGTCCAGAAGTTCTCCGAAGCCGAGCCTGTTTCCAGCAGATATGGGATAAGGTTCCCCGATCCCCAGGTTATAAAACTCATAGACATCCGCCATATATTTGTTGAAATCATCTACCTTATTGACCGCCAGAACTACCGGCTTATGGGAACGTCTGAGCATATCAGCCACCTTGGCGTCCGCATCCTGCAGCCCCTGCTTCACATCCACCAGAAAAAGGATCACATCCGCCGTATCTATGGCGATCTGCGCCTGTTCCCGCATCTGGGAAAGAATGATATCTTTGCTCTCCGGCTCAATACCTCCGGTATCGATCAGCGTAAAATTCCGATCCAGCCAGGATACGTCCGCATAA
This sequence comes from uncultured Bacteroides sp., assembly GCA_964625055.1. GTDB lineage: Bacteria > Bacillota > Clostridia > Lachnospirales > Lachnospiraceae > UBA3282. Next base: position 4,669 of record CAZUZZ010000114.1, read on the forward strand.
ATCCGGTCCCTGGTGATGCCCGGCGTATCCTGCACGATCGCTATTTTTTCCCCCGCCAACGCATTAAACAGGGTAGACTTCCCCACATTGGGCCGTCCCACCACAGCAACGATCGGCTTGGTATGTTTTTTACTCATGTGTCCTGCTCTCCATTTCATCACAAAACCAAGTCATATACCGCTTAATTTTACAACATCCGGGAACACCTGTAAAGTATTTTCCCCCAGTCAAACGCAAACCTATGGAATCCGCTTGACATATATATACTATAAATGATATAAAAACTTTGTAAGCATAGGACAGCATACGAAAAGAATACCGCATACGAAAATGTGCGTTTCAATGGAGAAAAAATGCCGAATACAGAACAGCTTGAACATTCTATGCCGGTGGCCGCAGTCAAACTGCTTGCCCCGAAAGCCGCTCTTCCTCTGGCGGAAAAGGTCAACAGCCATCTGGTGGAATATCGCCGGAATCTGAAAAATGATGTAAAAAACGATCCCGCTTTCCACGGCTATATGGAAGACAATTATCTGGTGGAAGTGGAATGTCCCCGTTTCGGCACAGGGGAAGGTAAGGCCGTATTACACGATTCCGTGCGCGGCAAGGACATCTTTCTTTTGACGGATGTCTGTAACCACAGCATCACCTACACCATCAACGGTTACGAGAATCATATGTCGCCGGATGATCATTACCAGGATTTAAAGCGGATCATCTCCGCCATCAACGGCAAGGCACACCGCATCAATGTGATCATGCCATTCCTCTATGAAGGACGGCAGCACAAGAGAAACGGTCGAGAATCCTTAGATTGTGCCTACGCTATCAAGGAACTGATGGATATGGGGGTCTCTAATTTTATTACCTTCGACGCACATGATCCCAGAGTTCAGAATTCTGTTCCCATCAAAGGTTTCGATAATTTTACACCGCCCTATCAGTTCATCCGCTCGCTCCTGCGTATGGAAAAGAATCTGATCATCGATAAGGAACACACCATTGTCATCAGTCCGGACGAGGGTGCTCTGGACCGGGCCGTATATTTTGCAAACGTGCTGGGTGTGGATACCGGTATGTTCTACAAACGTCGGGACTATTCCACCATCGTGAACGGCAAAAATCCCATCGTTGCCCATGAATTTCTGGGTGATAACATTGACGGTAAGGATGTCATCGTTATCGACGATATGATCTCCTCCGGCGGCAGTA
>CAZUZZ010000115.1:0-2463 GCA_964625055.1 uncultured Bacteroides sp.
GTGAAAATGAAACACTGTCTGTCCCGCCAGATCTCCATTATTTTGCACCAGATTAAAGCCCTCACAGCCCAGCTTCTCGCGCATCTTGGTGATCATCTTTTTCGCCAGCTTCATCACATCGCCCGCACTCTCCTCCGGCAGTTCAAAAAGATCTACATAATGGTCCTTGGGCAGAATCAGAGCGTGCCCCTTTGTGGCCGGCCCCTGATCCAAAATCACGCGAAACTTTTCATCCTCGTACAGAGTCCTTGTCGGAACCTCCCCGTTTGCGATCTTGCAAAAAATACAGTTATCCATTTTCATAAAAATGAGCCTCCTTTTTTTAAAAATGATTCTACCTTTCCTTTACGACGCTCCAAACATCAATACCTGATCCAATGCGCGAAGTACCTTAAAGTCACCTTTCATCTTCATATCCCCCGCCATAAATGAGGTCTGAAAACTCGTTCTCCCGGAGACAATATCTGCAAAGGATGCCCTGTCAAGCTGTATCTCCACATCTGCCCGACCGCCCTCGCCGTAATAGCACTCAAGGCTTGCCCCGTCAATGACGATCATAAGCGGCGTTTTCTTTTCCTCGATCACCACTTTAAAGCTCCCCGCAAAACCCGGCTGCGGAACGAAGTGTTGCTTGATCTCCTCTACAAACTCTGTCGTATCTTCCCTCTCGCTGCTGCCCATCATATCACGGAACAGGCTGGCAAGCTCCTGAATGTCTGCTTTCTGACGTTGTACATAAGTATCGTCCGACACATATTGCGAGAGCTGCTCAGATTCCTGCGGCGTAAAATTGATGCTTTTCGTAATGGCCACCTTCTGTTTCACTGCCTGATTGCTGGCCGGCAGACAAGGCATTTTCTGGTTGATCGTGCGATAGAGATTCTCCGCATTTTTTTCAATGATCCGAATATAATCTCCATTCTCCTCCAGCAGGGATGTATCCGCAATATATCCGCAAAGCCCGCTGCAGGGAAGTCCTCCCAGAATCTCCCATGCCGTAGCCAGATTCAGCTTCCCCTCCTGCTCTCCATAAGTGGTAGACATGACAATAGGACACATATAGATCCGGCTAATCCGTTCTTTATCCCCATACAACCAGCACGCATCCAGAAACTGCTGCATATATCCGCCGATCCCATACCATTCTATGGTCGTTGCAAGAATGACCCCATCCGCATTTTTCAACGTCTGCGGTAATGTAGGAATACTGTTTTTCAGTTCATAAAGATGAAAGACCTCTACCGTCACCCGAAGCTCTTCCAGCACCTCTTTCATCTTATTCAGAACGAAAAGTGTGGGATCATCCATGAGTCCTCTCCCACCATAATAAATATTGATCTGCATAAATATCTGTCCTTTCTCATCTATAATCAGAAAGTATCTTCATTCTCTTACACACAGCAATCACCGCCGCAGTTATAAATCCCATCAGCACACCGCCCACGTGCGCCGCGTTGTCTACGCCCGCACTGGTAAAGCCACAATAGAGGGAAAACGCGACTGCAAAAGCCACCCTACCCGCCGGCATGGATTTCAGTTTATCACGCCGTATCATGACAAGAAACAGCAGAGCTCCTTCCACCCCGAAGACGGCACCGCTTGCTCCCGCCGAACTGCCATATATTCCTGACAAAAACGCATAGCCTATGGAAAATATATTGCCTGCAAGCCCGGAGAGCAGATAAAGCACCGTGTATGGGAGCGGTCCCAGTTCTCGCTCCACGAGCGCTCCCACATAATACAAAACGATCATGTTGCTGAAAAGGTGCTCCACGTTCCAGTGTAAAAACATACTCGTGAACAGACGATAGGCCTGACCGCCTCCCCAAAGCTCTGTAACGCTCAACGCACCCTTATTATATAACATATTCCCCGTAAATGTACATATCAGAAACACAATTACATTCACAGATACCAAAACGATATTCGGCCAGGACAGTTCCCGCAGATTTATCGTCTTTTTCCGTAGCGTTTCGTCAAATACTGGTGTCTCAATACTCTCTTTCGCCAATACAAGAAGATACTCTTCCAATAGATTTTTCCAGCCGTAAAAATCAGACGCCTGTGTTTCATGGATCATAAGTCTGTACGCCTGCGTATCAATGATCCAGCAGAAGCTGTCATTCTCGCAAAGCTGCCGCGCCTTCTCCGTGTCGGCGCATAACACCAGCGCCATGACATGAACCTCTTTCTCCCCTTTGGCCTGAAAAAAATCTATAATTTTCTTTTTGATATGATCATACTGGTCTGCCGAAATATAAAGATTCTGCCTGTAATCAATCACATAGAGCACATTGATTCCCTGAGCCTCTCTGCGGCAGTAAAAAATGAACTCCGGCAGATTTGAGGGAATTTTGCCATAACCCTGTGAAAAAAATAATTCTTCTAATCGGTTCAACGATAAAATATCCATGAATAGAGAGTATCATTTTCAAAATGTGATGTCAAACCAATATGATTCTT
>CAZUZZ010000115.1:2563-5861 GCA_964625055.1 uncultured Bacteroides sp.
TGTAAAACAGTTTATAAATTCAACGATAGCAATAATTCAAATTCCCAAACCGGATCTCATCTCCCGGCTCGATCTCCACTGTCTCCTGGGGTTCCATACGCAGTCCGTTTCGATAGGTTCCGTTGGTAGAATTCATATCCGTCAGCTGTATGGTATCTCCCACCTTTTCAAATCTGGCATGGATTCGGCTGACAGAATCGTCCGTGAGCACACAATCCACACACCCCGCCATCTTTCCCACAGTGTAAGGGAAATGTGTCAATTCAATATGCCTCTTATTCTTCTTGTCCAACGCATACAATTTGTACTCTGCCCTCCGCGCGCTGTCAAAAAAGACCGTGTTGCCCCACTGCTGATCTTCTGTTTCCATTTCCCTTTCCCCGAATCTCTCTCGCTCAGTTCTCCCCGGAGGCGTGTTCTTCGGCATATCCATATCTCTACTCAATACATTTTCCAAAGAAACAATTTCTGCCTTGACCAAACGCTCCTCTTCCGGTTTCTCTCCAAAATCTTTCTGCGCTCTTTGCTGCCTTATCCCTTTTGCCCTGTCCCTCATAATACCGACAAGACCAGTCAAAAGACAAATTCCCATCACGCCGCCACATCCCAGAAGCGTCAGTATCTCTTCCTCAGATAGATCGTATAATCCATAAACACAGGCAATTCCTGCAATTCCCAAAATGGAGAAAACCGCCAGGCAGGGATAACACAGACTCTTCTTTTTCCTGCGCGTGGCAGCGCATTCCCTCTTTTCCTGCAAAATCGATTCATCTTCTTCCCAAAATATATCAGGAGGATCCTGCGAATAAACCGGGCGACTCACTTCGGATTCCGGCTCCGAAACAGCATTTGCAGGAAACAGCGCCACAGATTTCTCCTGCCCTGCCTTTTCCGGTTCTGCCTCACCTAGAATCCATAAGGCATCCTCCAAAGAGAAACCGCCCTCCTCCATCCTCTCATACATCTGATATACACAGTCAGTCAACCGTTCATCCTGATTGTCCGTGTGCTCTAAGAGATAATCCATAAGCGCTTCGCCGGGCTTATCCTCATCATGATCGGGATAGTAAAGACCGATATACTTTTTACGGGTGAGATCATAGTAGATGAACTGCGGAAGCAGCACCAGCTTCGACTCCTCCATAAAATAATCGCCCAGCCTACAATAAATACCATAAAGCTGTTCCAGCAGATCCCGTACCTGTTCAAAAGACATCTGCCTGTCATGATACAGATTTTCCAGTGTCGTCTTGGAGCTGATCTCATAATAAAAATAGGATTCTCCATTGACATACCGCAGAGAGCAGCGCAGGATCTCCTCAATCTTATCAGAAGTGAGCAGCTTGCACTGATAGCTTTTATCCGGCTGCATCAGTTCACATTTCAATATAATATAACTATGTCTGTAGTCTCTAAAATATCTCGGCTCTAACACTTTGATCCTCCTTCACTTTCATACCTATGCTCTCTATCACAAACAACTTCCTGCTCCCTGCAAAGCTTAATCGCTAAACAGATTACCCACCCACCTGCATTTGCGTATTACCTTCGTAGGATTTATGATCTGCGCTTTCGCTTTGGTCTTAATCTTCCATCCCGCCCGGTCATACATGGTAAAAAACTGCCGGATCGGTACTTTCACCTGACACTCTCCTGTCACACTGGTGGTATTGCCGTCTCTGTCCACTGTGCCCTGCACCTTACCAACCCCGAAATATTTTCTGCCGAACTGCTGCTGCATATGGGCATTGATATAAGGCACCACCTGATCCTCCTCCTTCTGAATGCTCCCCCTGAAACAGACGGTATAGGCATCCTGAAAAAGAACACACTTATCATAAGAATAAAAGGACAGATAGATCAAAAGAACAAAAAGAAACACCGTCCAGGTAATCAAAAAGGCCGCCTCCACCGTCATATAGCCCTTTGCAGTTCTTCTCAGAAACATAGCGTTACCCCCATTCCCAGAAGCAGGAACGGTGAAAAAGGAATTTCCCTATCTCGCTGTATTTTCTTAAGCGCAAGTAAAATGATGGCGACTGCAGACTCCAACAAAAGCCCAATCAATAAAATCATGAAACACCGTGAAAAACCGGAAAACAGTCCTATCATCAAAAGCACCCAGCCATCTCCGTATCCCACCTTCTCTCTCGTCAGAAAGCTGAGCAAAAAAAATCCCGCCCCCGGTATGAGAGAGAGCAGTACTGCAGTCACATCCTGCTCTTCCATGATGCCATTTGCGCGTAAACAAACCGCCGTCAACATACCCAGCCATACCACAACAAGAGGAATCTGTTTTCGCAGACCATCAAAAACCGAGCATACCGCCAAAAACAGAAACAACAGGATCTCTACCCACATTTAGAACACCTCCTTCTTGTGCCGACTTCCGACAATGGTATCGTGTAAATCGTCCGTTTTAGACCCGGACAGGTAATCTGTCTATGATAACTAATACCGTAATTTGTGATATAAACCTCTTTTCCAACCCCGGCGCCGCCACAAAAACCGCACGCCGCATATCTCGCCCCGGATGTGTTGCGCCTGCCGGATATACTCTCCGCCGGAACCGCCTCCACCGTCGGGTTCAGATAGGTGCAGTTTCTGTCCAGATGATAGACTTCTCCTGTCTCTGTGATATAAACCATCGGGTCTTCCTGCGTGATATCGCTGATCGAACCGGTAACGTCATAGCCTGTCCAGGCTTTACCGTAATATCGCTGAGACATCCAAAAGCCATCGAAACCAAACAGTTCCACAAAAGGTCTGACTCGGTAACTTATCTTCAGATCGATCAAATCATCGACTCCCATCACGGAAGATCCGGCAAAAGAGATGCCACTGGCGCCGCCTTTCACACAGGATTGCTCCAGATAAGCTCTCCCCGCATACTCCAATATCTGCCCTCTGGCGTAACCTTCGCTGAGCGCTACGCTGACCAGACTCTCCGGCAAAACGCCGCTCACCGTATTTTCATAGGTGTAACCCGCAAAAGCCATCTTATTGCCTACCTGATGCATGGCTGCCTGCAGCCGACTCTGCGTGCCTATGATATTCACCGCAAAGAGAATATTGAGCACAGCAAACAGAAAAAACGGGAGAGCAAAGGCTGCCTCCAGCGTCATGGATCCCCTTTTGCGGGAGAAGATAAAAGACGCCCTCTTTAACAATCGATGAGTATTTAGATGTAGTTGACTACCTTGATCTGCCTCAAGATATGTCCGGAGAGAATGTGCTGTCGTTGTTTTGAGTTTTCGGTATTTTGATCGCAAAAAGGGCATCTTTTATCACCTCCCGC
>CAZUZZ010000116.1:0-3783 GCA_964625055.1 uncultured Bacteroides sp.
TACCATGCCATCATTCTGGCGAAAAACAATGTGGGCCGGATGAATCTTTACCGGCTGGTCTCCGAGTCCCATCTGACTTATTTTGCAAGAAGGCCCAGAATCCCCAAGAGTCTGCTTTCCCGGTATCGGGAGGGATTGATCCTGGGAAGCGCCTGTGAGGCGGGAGAGCTTTATCGGGCGCTGTTGGAGAGCAAGCCGGATGAGGAGATCGCGCGGCTTGTGGATTTTTATGATTATCTGGAAATTCAGCCCTTGGGCAATAATCGGTTTATGATAGAGTCGGACCGCACGCCGGAGATTACTTCTATGGAAGATATCATGGAGATCAATCGGCAGATCGTGCGGCTGGGCGAGCAGTTCCACAAGCCGGTGGTGGGCACCTGTGACGTGCATTTCTTAAATCCGGAGGATGAGATCTACCGCCGCATCATCATGGCGGGGCAGGGCTTCCCCGATGCAGATAACCAGGCGCCCCTGTATTTCAGGACAACGGAGGAAATGCTGGAGGAGTTTGCCTATCTGGGCAGCGATAAGGCGGAGGAGGTGGTTATCACCAACACCAACCTGATTGCGGATATGATCGATGTGATGAGCCCGGTGCGGCCGGATAAATGTCCGCCGGTCATCGAGGACAGTGACAAGCAGCTTACGGACATCTGCTATAACAGAGCCCATGAGCTTTACGGCGAGACTTTGCCTAAGATCGTGGAGGACAGGCTTCAGAAAGAGCTGAACTCCATCATCTCCAATGGGTTTGCGGTGATGTACATCATTGCCCAGAAGCTTGTGTGGAAATCCGTGGAGGACGGCTATCTGGTGGGCTCGAGAGGTTCCGTGGGAAGCTCCTTCGTGGCGAATATGGCGGGGATCACGGAGGTGAATTCCTTAAGTCCCCATTATCTGTGCCCGAAATGTCACTACTATGATTTTGATTCCGAGGAAGTGAAGGCTTACGGCGGCGGCGCGGGCTGCGATATGCCGGACAAGGACTGCCCGGTCTGCGGGACGCCTTTGAGTAAGGAGGGCTTTGACATTCCCTTTGAGACCTTCCTGGGCTTTAAGGGAGATAAGGAGCCGGATATCGATCTGAATTTCTCCGGAGAGTATCAGAGTAAGGCTCACAAATACACCGAGGTGATCTTTGGCAGCGGCCAGACTTATCGCGCAGGCACCATTGGCACGCTGGCGGACAAGACGGCTTACGGCTATGTGAAAAATTATTTTGAGGAGAGAGGCAGGCATAAGAGAGTCTGTGAGATCAACCGGATCGTGACCGGCTGTACCGGAATCCGGAGAAGTACGGGACAACATCCGGGCGGCATCGTGGTACTGCCTATGGGAGAGGATATCAATTCCTTTACGCCGGTGCAGCATCCCGCCAACGATATGAGTACGGATATCATCACCACCCATTTTGATTATCATTCCATTGACCATAACCTGCTCAAGCTGGACATTCTGGGGCATGATGATCCCACCATGATCCGTATGCTGCAGGATCTGACCGGCATTGACCCGGTGACGATCCCTCTGGATGATAAGGGTGTGATGTCCCTCTTCCAGTCAACGGAGGCGCTGGGAATTACCCCGGAGCAGATCGGCGGGTGTAAGCTGGGATGTCTGGGGATACCGGAGTTTGGTACGGAGTTCGTCATTCAGATGGTCATAGATGCCAAGCCGAAGTGCTTTACGGATCTGGTGCGTATTTCAGGTCTGTCCCACGGCACGGACGTATGGCTTGGCAATGCCCAGACCCTGATCGAAGAGGGCAAGGCGACCATTTCCACAGCCATCTGCTGTCGTGACGATATCATGATCTATCTGATGCAGAAGGGAGTGGAGCCAAGCATGTCTTTCAACATCATGGAAAGCGTCCGGAAGGGAAAAGGCCTGAAGGAAGATTGGATCGAGGAAATGAAAGCCCATGATGTGCCGGACTGGTATATCGGTTCCTGTAAGAAGATCAAGTATATGTTCCCCAAGGCCCACGCGGCGGCCTATGTCATGATGGCGTGGCGCATTGCCTACTGCAAGATCAATTATCCGCTGGCCTACTATGCGGCCTATTTCAGTATCCGTGCCTCGGCCTTTTCCTACGAGATCATGTGTCAGGGACAGGCCCATCTGGAGGGCGTGATGGCGGACTATAAACGCCGCAGTGACGAGCTTTCCAAGAAGGAGCAGGATACGCAGAAGGACATGAAGATCGTGCAGGAGATGTACGCCAGAGGTTTTGAATTTGTGCCTATTGATATCTTTACGGCACACTCCAGACTGTTCCAGATCGTGGATGGGAAGCTGATGCCCTCTCTGGTCAGCATCGACGGCCTGGGTGAGCGGGCGGCGGACGCTATCGTGGAGGCAGCGAAGGATGGACCGTTCCTGAGTAAGGATGATTTCAGAGACAGGACAAAGGCGTCCAAATCTATAATTGACTTAATGAGTCAACTTGGACTTCTGGGAAATCTCCCCGAGTCCAATCAGATCAGTATATTTGACTTGGCTTAACAGTTCAGTCAGAGCGCATGGCGTGGGCTGAACATATACAGAGAAGGAGGGATTTTATGAGGAAGATCATCACCATCGGAAGAGAGTTTGGCGCAGGCGGCGGCGAGATCGGCAAGCGGGTGGCAAAGAGCCTGGGAATCGAGTATTATGACAAGGACATAATCCTAAAGACTGCTGTCTCCGGGAAAAATCTGACGCCGGAGCAGGTGCACAGATGGGACGAGCGAGTGCCTAAGAATTTCGGGTTTGCCCAGAGCCTGTTTGACTTTTACAACAGGCCGCTGGAAGAAGAGATATGGCAGGCCCAGAGAGATGCGATCAGGGAGCTTGCCAACAAGGAGAGCTGTGTGATCGTAGGCCGGAACGGAGACTATATCCTGCGGGAGTTCGACCACTGCCTGAATGTATTTATACATGCGGGCTTCGACTGGCGCGTGAAGCGCATGACAGGGCTTATGGACAAGGTGCCCAGAGATCAGGTGGCAAATGATGTGCGTGCGGTGGACAAGGCGAGAAAACGCTACTGCGAGTATTATACCAAATGCACCTACGGCGACGCCCGTAACTTTGATCTGACGCTCAACACAGAGAAGCTGGGCATCGACAAGGCGGTGGAACTGATCCTGGCAGCAGCTGAGAATCTGTAGGGAATAATTGTATACAATGATACAAAGTTCTTGACAAACCCTTCGTTTCTTTATTATACTATGGAAGATGAATGAGGACTAAAGTGAAAAGAACGGAGGAGAGTATTATGAAAAAAAGCATGATGAAAAAAGCACTGGCGCTGGCATTGATGATCTGCATGACATTCAGCATTGCTGCCTGCGGCAAGAGCAGCGGGAAGAAATGGATCGTTGCAACAGATACGGTATTCAGACCTTTCGAGTTCACCAATGAGAACGGTGAGTTTGTAGGTATCGACGTGGATATTCTGGCGGCTGTCGCAGAGGATCAGGGATTTGAGTATGAGCTGCAGAGCCTTGGCTGGGATGCGGGCGTGGCAGCAGTACAGTCCGGTCAGGCACACGCTCTGATCGCAGGCGCTACCATCAAGCAGGAGCGCATCGATTCCGGCTGGATCTTCTCTGACGGCTACTATAATGCGACACAGACCTTTGTGCTCCCTGAAGGCAGCACCGTGACAAGCTTTGAAGATTTGGCTGGCCAGAATGTGGCAGTCAAGAACGGTACCGCGGGAGCGGATTTTGCAAACAGCTTAAAGGACCAGTACGGATTTACCGTGACCGTGTTTGAGGATTCACCGACCATGTA
>CAZUZZ010000116.1:3793-5762 GCA_964625055.1 uncultured Bacteroides sp.
CAGGATGTGATCCTTGGCAACTCTGCGGCGTGTGTAGAGGATACTCCCATTATGGCGGATTCCATCAAGACAGGCGGTCTGGCTCTTGTTATTCCCGAGGGTATGGAGAGTGAGGGTGCTCCTTACGGATTTGCCATCATGAACTCCGATAACCAGGAGCTTCTGGATATGTTCAATGCCGGTCTTGCCAATATTCAGGCGAACGGCAAGTATGATGAGATTCTTGCGAAGTATTTAGGTGAGTAAAGGAATTTGGTGATAAGCTTATGTTGATGATACTGCAAAGATATGGCCTGATGCTGGTGGCAGCGCTCGGGCAGACGCTGCTTTTAACATTACTGTCGTTATTTTTCGCGATGATCATCGGTATGATCTTCGGCTTAATGAATGTGGGACACAACAGGGTGTTTAATTTTATCGGGACGGTCTATGTGGATGCGGTGAGGGGCGTGCCCCTCATCGTGCTTGCATACTTTATTTACTTTGGAGTGCCGGCGGCGATTCAGGGAATTGGATTTGCAACATTCCGGCTGACGGCGCTGCAGGCGGGTACGATCGCGCTTTCCATGAACTGCGGCGCTTATATGGCGGAGATCATCCGCGCGGGTATCCAGAGCGTGGACAGAGGACAGATGGAGGCCGGCAGGAGTCTGGGACTCACCTACGGTTCGTCCATGGCACTGATCGTGGTGCCCCAGGCGATCCGCACGATGATTCCCTCTATCATCAATCAGTATATTATTACCTTGAAGGATACGTCTATTCTCTCTGTAATCGGTTTTTCGGAGCTTACGAATGTGGGTAAGACGATCATGGGAAATACTTTCAAAGCATTGCAGACATGGATAATCATCGGTATCATGTATATGGTGGTGATCGTAACCCTGAGCAAGCTGTCGAAGAAATTGGAGAGGAGGATCAACCGTGGCAGATAGTAAGATTTCCGTCAAAAATCTGAAAAAGAATTTTGGTTCTCTGGAAGTACTCAAGGACATCAGCCTGGAAGTGACAGAGGGCGAAGTTGTGGTGCTGATCGGGCCTTCCGGCAGCGGAAAATCCACACTCCTCCGGTGTTTAAACCAGCTGGAAAAGGTGACTTCAGGACAGATTATCATAGACGGGCATGATGTGACGGACAAGCATACAGATATCAATAAGGTGAGGGAGAACATCGGCATGGTGTTCCAGCACTTTAATCTCTTTAATCACCTGACAGTGTTAAAGAACATGACCCTTGCGCCGGTGCATTTAAAGCTTCTCTCCAAGGAGGAGGCGAAGGACAAGGCGCTGAAGCTCTTAGAACGGGTGGGTCTTGCGGACAAGGCGGAGGCTTTTCCCAGCCAGCTTTCCGGCGGGCAGAAGCAGCGTGTGGCCATCGCGAGAGCGCTTGAGATGAATCCGAATATCATGCTCTTTGACGAGCCTACCAGCGCACTGGATCCGGAGATGGTGGGCGAAGTGCTGGCTGTTATGAAAGAGTTGGCAAGAGAGGGCATGACGATGGTGGTGGTTACCCATGAAATCGGTTTCGCCAGAGAAGTGGCCAGCCGCGTGATCTTCATGGAGGGCGGTTATATCGTGGAAGAGGGGACGCCGGAGGAGGTGTTCAACAATCCAAAGGAGCCGCGAACCATAGATTTTCTGAGTAAGGTGTTATAGAAGACATATAAAGGACAGAGGGCAGCGGTTATCATCGCTGTCTTTTTTCTTGACAGATTGGTCTACTGGTGATAGACTGAACATATAGTCTATTGACGATAGACTAGAGATCGGATTGCAGATGGAAGACAGATACATAGAAGGAAACCAGAAGTAGAGGTGCATTTTTGAGCATGGGAAAGGAGCGCGGAATGATGCAGGAATATAAGCTGGCAGAGGGAGAGGCCCGCTTTGCGAAGCTGATCTGGCAAAGAGAGCCAATCACTTCACCGGAGCTGGTCAAACTTTGTGAAAAAGAATTTGCATGGAA
>CAZUZZ010000117.1:0-5759 GCA_964625055.1 uncultured Bacteroides sp.
GTACTTTCTATCTCCTCAAGATACTGCCTCGCCGTCCTCTCACCGTCTCGTCCGGTACTCTCCCATAGGCACTCCCGTTTCAGATAAGCGATCAGACTGTCCGTGTCATAAGCTTCCCGCACCTGCGCTTCCACTGCCCTAAAATATTTTTCAGACTGCCAGTAACCCTCCAGATAGATCTCATCCCAGGTCAGAACCTGCGGCACAAAGAGCTTTCCCTCTTCAAAATAGGACTTTTTCTTCCGACCGAAAAGTTTTCTTCTCACCCGATCCCAAGGCATAGGGGAATCGTCGAGCAGCCGCCGCATCTCTTCTCTGGAAGGCCTCTCATAGTCGATGCCGAAGGGGGCAAGCGCGGGATCCCTCTGCCTGTCCTCTGAAAATCCCGAAACATCGTCTATCCTTACCTCCCGGCCCAAACTCTTTAATTGCAGATACAGGGCATACTGGAACATCTGATTTCCCAGTCCGCCCGCAAGTTGTAGGATGATCATTTATCACTCGGTTTCCGTTTTGACCCGTTTATCAAAACACTTGTTATTTATTTCTGTGCCCCTGCAGATGAAGAAGCCGCTTCACCCGCACCTTCAGGGGAATCACTACCTGTTCCTCCCAACGCAGTTTCTTACAGTACGCCACAGGCGACCGGTAAAACAGCCGAAGTTTCTCTCTGTCCCGCGGATCCGCGATGGGCACCTCAAAAGCCGCCGCTACCCGTTCCCTGTCCTTTCGCAGGATTTCCTCTATCCTATCCTGATACACCGTCCCATCCGCCATCTTTTGCAGATCGCCGTAAAACAGCAGCAGTCTCTTATAAAAAAAATAATCATGGGTCAGGGCCAGATCTTCCCTGCCAAGCTTTTTTAAAAACCGGGTCTTCTCATAATAAGCCGGAATCTGATCCGTGAAGGTTCGCGGATTGATCTTTCGGTTCATGATACTGCCCTCTCTGTCTATTATATAGTTATACAGGGCAGTGTCAAGGTAAATACAACGGCTCGCCTGCGCCAGAGCGGCGGTTGCAAACATGATATCCTCATACCATTTTCCCGCAGGAAAAGATACGTTCTCCAATATTTTTTTCCGGTAAAGCTTGTTCCAGGCCGCATTCTGGATCACTATCTCCTCGCGTTCCTCCACATAGCAGGCCAGAGCCTCCTGCCCTTCAAACAGCACTGCCCTGTCCACCGACTGATCCAGCGTCTGTGTGCGGGATACCTGGCGATATCTGCAGATTGCCATATCCGCCTTTTGATCTACCATTGCCGCCAACAGCTTCTCATACATATCGGGATCGATCCAGTCATCCCCGTCCACAAACCCGATCACCTCACCCCGGGCCTGAGCAATCCCTAAGTTTCTCGCCTGGGCCGGTCCCTCGTTCACTTTGTGGATCACACGGACTCTCTCATCCTTCCCCGCCAATGCATCACAGATTCTGCCCGTCTGATCCGTGGAGCCGTCATCCACCACGATCACCTCCAGATTGTGATAGGTCTGTCCACAGATGGAAGCGACTCCTCTCTCGATGTAATCTTCTATATTGTAGGCCGTGACGATCACAGAGATCAGTTCTGTTTGTTCTTCATCCTGTAGTTTGGGTGGACGATACTGTTCTAATATTTTCACTTGCTCTTCCCTCGCTATCTCCCTTGCCCTTACTCTTGTTCTCTGACGTCTCCTTTTTGTTGAACCATTTCAGATCGCATGATATTCTTCTTTTCGTTCTATATTTTTCTCTATTATCTGCAATAAATAACGCTAATCATCTGTTATGAAATATATTTCCAAAACAGCATTCTTCTTCCGTAACACACGCTTCTCTATCTTTTGGCGTGTCCTTGTAGTAAAATTATAATTTAATTTTTCTGCTCCCCATCCACTCCTGAAGCATCAGAATGTGCCAAATCTGCGGTCTCCAGACATTTCTCGTAATATAATCGTCCCATAATTTTCCAACGGCAGCCTTGTTGAGGATCCCCTGTCTCTCTATGAGCGCCGGATCCAAAAGACTCTCCGCCCACTCTCGAAGCCCCGGCTGACGCAGCCATTGATGCAATGGAATGGAGAACCCTTTTTTGGGACGCTCGATCAGTTCTCGGGGTACATAACGGTAAAGAATATCTCTCAAAATCTTCTTGCTGACACCTCCCTGTTGTCTATAGGAGAGAGGCAGGGTCCATGCGAACTCCACCACATCCTTGTCCAGCATCGGCACACGCGTCTCCAGAGAGACCGCCATGGCCGTCCGATCCACTTTATTCAAAATGTCGTCGGGATGATACATCAGAAGATCCATCAACATCAGATTATGCTGAGGCTCCTCCAAAAGTCCCGAGGGATAAGTGTCCATCCAGGTAAGTCCCGCCCGCCTCGTCTGCACCGCATCCCAAAGGCCAAAATCTACTTCTGCGCCCTTCTCCGTATTCCTGACGAGATTCAGTCCCTCCCCTATCTCCGAGCGAAGATACATATCTTCTATCGATCTCGCCCCCAGGAGCCGCGCTCTCGTGGCCAAAGCAGCATTTCTCCCGTGAGCCGCAGCGCCAAGCAGAGCGCTTCCCGGCAGCCGCAGCGCAGCAGGAATCCTTCTGATCCTCTCCCAGATATGATTAATAGAATAATAGGTGTTATATCCACAGAAAAGCTCATCTCCGCCATCGCCGCTCAGCGACACCGTCACATGATCTCTCGTAATTTTGCTCACCAGATAAGTGGGAATCTGCGAAGAATCCGCAAAAGGCTCCCCGAACATCCCCGCCAGCGAGGGAATCACGTTTCTGGCATCCTCCTCCGTGATATAGACCTCCGTGTGGTCCGTTCCGAGGCAGGCGGCAATCTCCTTCGCTATCGGCGCCTCATTAAACTGTTCCTCCCACATACCCACGGTAAAGGTTCTCACTTTCTGTCCGCTCAGCGCCTGCATCAGCGATACCACCGTACTGCTGTCGATCCCGGCGGAGAGAAATGCTCCCACCGGTACGTCCGCCACCATCTGTCCCGCGATAGATTCCCGCAGAAGACGCTCCAGCTCCTGTGCCGCTTCCGCCTCACTCCCCCGAAAGAGATTTTTCTGCCCGAAAACAGCCGTTTCCAGCATCGACCAGTAGGTTTCAATCTTTGGTTTGTCAAATGGTGATTTAATCTTTAATATTTTTCCAGGCTCCAGCTTCCAAATTCCCCGATAGATGGAATATGGGGCGGAAATATAACCATAACGCACGTAACCGCCCATTACATCTACGTTGACTGAATTGGTAAATCCATCCAAAGAGGCGATCGAATTGAGATCGGAAGCAAACACAAAACTGCCATCATTTCCATTGTTATTTATATCGTCTTTTAATATTCCATAATATAACGGCTTCTCTCCAATTCTGTCACGTGCCAAAAATAACGTATGCTCTCGTTGGTCAAACAACGCAATCGCAAACATTCCCTTTGCCATTTTCAGTGTATCAGCAAACCCGTAGGCGGCAATTGCCTCCAGAAGTGTCTCCGTGTCAGAGGTCCCCCGAAAGGAAGATACCCGGCCCTCCGCCAACAGTTTTTTTCTGATCGCGGTATGATTATAGATCTCTCCATTGTAGGCGATCACATATCTGCCATCGTGAGATACCATCGGCTGCGCTCCTGCCGGCGTCAGATCTACAATAGAAAGACGCCTGTGCCCCAGCACCACCCGATGGTCTTCAGACGCCCACACGCCTGAAGCGTCCGGTCCCCGATGGTACATTGCATCACACATCCGCTCAATATTCTTCTGCCAATCCTTTTTCCAATTACAAAATCCCGCTATTCCACACACGTGTTATTCATTCCTCCGCCATCTCCGCGTAATCCTCATTCTCGATCCGCTCTCTGACCGTTTTCACCGCTTCAGCCTGCTTTTCCTGCCACAGGGCATAGGCTTCATCCCAGGAGGCGTAGGCCGCCTCTCCACGGTGATCCTGAAAGTTGTAATGTGCCGTCAGATAGCTCTCCAGAAAGCCTGTACACTTCTCTGCGCCCACGGCGTTCGTATGACTGCCGTAATCCGCAAAATCCTCTTCAAAAACGATGCCGATCTCCTCATAGCAGTCATTCATATTTAAGAAGGGATACCCATAAGAAGCCGTAAGCTCTTCCATATAGTTAAACATCTGCTGCTCTTCCAGCGATTCCCCGTAGGGCGAAACCAGAAACAACGCCTGCTTATTTCCTTTTTCCAAAAACAAGAGCAGGTCTTTTAAGTATTCCTCCTGCTCCTGCGGAATCGGCCTCGTTCCCTCTGCACCGCCGCAAGACGGCATGGGCTGAGGCCCCACCTCATCCCGGAAAGTATAACCCTTCAGAGGGTGGCTGTTGCAATAAAACATATTGTCCCACTCCGAGGGGAGTGCCAGCATTTTCCAGTTGGTATGATACTTCATGATATCGAAATAATAGCTTAACCGGCCTTCCTCGTCCTCCTCCGGCACCAGCCTCTGTATGGCGCGAATCCGCAGAGGAGAGTAGCGCAGATTGTCCGTCACGCCCCTCGTATAGGCCATATTCTCCATAAGTCCGGTCTCTTCCATGGTAAACATCCGCATCTCGAAAATATAAAGCTGCGGCGACTGGGTCTTCTCCGCCTCCTCCACCAGATACCGCATGGCGGCAGGGCGTTGTACGTTGGTGGATAACGGATACATCGCTATACCCGTCTCTCCCCAGAGCCTGGGCGCCGCATAATACGGAAATACCGGGCTGGAACCGATCATCACGATATCCAGCGTATCCTTCTTTTCCGCATAAAAGCCCGCAAAGCGATCCTTCACGTCCCCGTTTGTCCTCACTATATAAGAGACGGGCAGGAGAATCACGCAAAAAAGCGCAATAAAGCAAACAGCCTGCAACAGCCACTTTTTTCGGAATCCTTTATTCTGTATTACGCTCTGCCTTTCATCGGAACTCATTTCACACATGACGCTTCTCCAATATCATATGTTATTTTATTTTATTCTATAATACCCTCAAAATAGGCCTTCCAAAGCGCATTTACACGCTCCGGTGCAAGCCTCTTCTGTATTTTTGCGGCCTCCCCGCCAATCCTTCCGGCGTAAGCCGGATCACCCAGGATTCGCTCCATAGCGTCCTCTAATGCCCTCTGATCCCCTGCAGGAATGATCAGGCCGTTTACACCGTCCTCGACCAACTCCTGAGTGCCGCCGCTGGGCACATCCGTAGCGATCACGGGAAGTCCCAGCGCCAGCGCTTCAATCAATGCATTGGAGACCCCTTCCGAATAGGAAGTAATCAGAAAGAGCGCCGCACGCTCGATCCGCTTTGCCACATCCGGCACCACGCCGGGCAGCAAAACGCGGTCTGTAATGCCCAGCTCCTGCGCCAGCTCTTCTATAGAAGGACGCAATTCTCCGTCTCCGTAGATCACCAGCTCATAGCCTGGATACCTGTCCTGTAGCGCCGCAAAGGCTCGAAGCTGCATCTCATGGTTCTTATTGGCATCCATACGGCCCACCGACACGATCCGTTTCTCCCGCTCTCCCTCATATCTGGGTCTGATAAAATCAGGATTCAGGGAATTTGGGAGAATAACAGCCTTCTCTCCCACTTTCCTGCAGAAGAAACTGCGGGATCTTTCCGTCTGTAGAATGATACCCGCCGCCCTGGAAAAGAGAAAATCCGCAAGCAGCCGCATCACCCTCGTGGGATACTCCTCCTTCGCCTCCCCCACCACCGAGACGACCGGCTTCGTCCTCGTCCCCCATGTGGTGACA
>CAZUZZ010000118.1:0-5742 GCA_964625055.1 uncultured Bacteroides sp.
GCGGAGGAAAGAAGGATGACAGCACGATCACGGTGGCGGCTTCCGCTACGCCCCATGCGGAGATCTTAGAGCAGGTAAAGCCGATCCTTGCGGAGCAGGGTTATACTCTGGAAGTGACGGTGTTTAATGACTATGTGCAGCCGAATCAGGTGGTGGAGAGTGGCGAGTTTGACGCAAATTATTTCCAGCATATTCCCTATCTGAATTCTTTCAATGAGGAGCAGGGTACACATCTGCTGAATGCCGGCGGCATTCATTATGAGCCTTTCGGAATCTATCCCGGAACCAAGGGCAGCCTTGACGATATCGCAGAGGGAGACACCATCGCGGTTCCCAACGATACTACCAATGAGGCGAGAGCGCTCTTACTCTTACAGGATAACGGGATTTTGACCCTGAAAGAGGGCGTGGGCCTGGAGGCGACGGTGCGTGACATTGAGGAGAATCCCTACAATGTGGAGATTCAGGAGCTGGAGGCGGCGCAGGTGCCCAGAGTGAAGGATGAGGTAGCGTTTATGGTCTTAAACGGCAACTACGCGATGGAGGCAGGTTTCTCCGTAGCGAAGGATGCGGTGGCTTACGAGCAGTCCGATTCCGAGGCAGCACAGACCTATGTGAATGTGATCGCGGTCAAGGAGGGCAATGAGAACAATGCAGGCATCCAGGCGCTGGTGAATGCACTCAAGTCCAATACGATCAAGGAGTACATCAACAATACATACGATGGCGGCGTGATCCCGTTCGAGTAATATGTAAGCAGGAAAAATGAAAACGAGAGGCACTTTCCGGGAGGAGAGTGCCTCTTCTGTTATATTTATATGATATAATAATAGATATAGCAGAAGAAGAGAGGCAAGCCATGTCCTTACAATTTTACTTCGGCGCTTCCGGCGCCGGCAAGAGCAAAAAACTACATGATGATATCATAGAGGAATCCTTGAAGCATCCGGAGAGAAATTACCTGCTGATCGTGCCGGATCAGTTCACCATGCAGACACAGATGGATCTGGTGGTGGAGCATCCGCAGCACGCGATCATGAACATTGATGTGCTCAGCTTTGGGAGATTGACCCATCGAGTCATTGAAGAGGTGGGAGGAGCGGAACTGCCGATTCTGGACGATACGGGGAAAAGTCTGGTCCTTCGCAAGGTGGCGCAGCGGGAGAAGGAAAACCTGACGGTGATGGGAAGCCATCTGCAAAAGATCGGCTATATCCACGAGATTAAATCCGCCCTCTCCGAGTTTATGCAGTACGGCATCGGGGTGAAGGAGCTGGAAACCTTGCTGGATTATGCGAAAGGCCGGGGAGCGCTCTACTATAAGCTGAAGGATCTTGGCGTTTTATATCAGGCTTTCGGGGAGTACATACGGGATCGGTTTATCACGACGGAAGAGACGCTGGACAGGCTCAGAGAGGCGCTGCCGAAATCGGAGATCGTGAGAGACAGCGTGATCGCCTTTGACGGCTTTACGGGATTTACTCCGATCCAGAACCGGGTGATCCGGGATCTGCTGAAATTGACCAGTAAAGTGATTATCACGCTGACCATTGATGAGCGGGAGAATCCCTATCGGTTGGAGGGGGAGCAGAGGCTCTTTTATCTGACCCAGAAAACGGTGGCTGCTCTGCGCGGACTGGCAAAGGAAGCGGGGATCGAGGAGGAACATTTCGTCCGCTGCGGGGAGAAACTGCGGGACAGACTGCCCCGGTTTGCCGATAATCCGGAGCTGGCGCACCTGGAGCAGAATCTGTTCCGCTACCCGGTAAGACCCTACGAGGGTAAAGTGGAAAGGCTGCATCTGATAGAGGCATCCACTCCAGCGCAGGAACTGCGGCAGACCTGTATTGCGATCCGAAGGCTGCTTTTGGAATCGGAGGACCTGTGCTACCGCGATATCGCTGTGGTGACCGGCAGCATGGAGGTTTACGGCAAGGACGCGGAGGAAGTGTTTTCCCGGTTTGGAATCCCGATCTATCTGGACCGGACGAGGGGGATTTTGGAGAATCCCTTTACTTCCTACCTGCGCAGCGCGCTTCGGATCGTTTTACAGGATTTCAGCTTCGAGGCGGTCTTTCATTATCTGCGCACCGGGCTCACAGATTTTTCTTTAGACGAGGTGGACAGGCTGGAAAACTATGTCCGTCGTTTCGGGATCCGGGGGCGGAAGCGGTGGAGTGAGGCGTTTACCTATCGGGAGGAGGATCCGGAGGGGGAGGAGGCAGCGCTTACGGCGCTTGCGGCCCACAATGCCATCCGCGCGGCTCTGATGGAGCAGCTTTCGCCCCTCCTTACGCCCTTAAAAACCGCGGGGGAGATGGTGCGGGCCCTCTATACTTTTCTGGTGGAAGCCGGGGCACAGCAAAAACTGGCTGACTACGAGGCGGCTTTTTTGGAGAAAAATGATCCGGTGCGGGCGAAGGAGTATGGTCAGATCTATCCCCTTGTGATCGATCTGCTGGATCAGATCGAGAGCCTGCTTGCGGAGGAGGAAATGACCCTGAAGGAGTTCGCGGACATTCTGGATTCGGGGCTTATGGAGATCACGGTGGGCACGATCCCGCAGAATGTGGACCGCATTCTGGTGGGAGATATCGAGAGGACCAGACTAAAGCAGGTAAAGGTGCTCTTTTTCCTGGGAGTCAATGACGGCAATATTCCGAAAGGATCCGGCGGCGGGATCATCTCCGATATCGATCGGGAATTCTTAAGGGAGTCGGATATAGAACTGGCTCCCTCGCCCAGGCAGCAGATGTATATCCAGCGGCTCTATCTGTATCTGAATATGACGAAGCCCTCGGAAGCATTATATCTCTCTTACGCGAGAGTGGGTGAGGACGGCAGGTCGCTGCGTCCCGCCTATCTGGTAGAGCTGGTGCGTGGCGTGTTTCCACAGCTTGCGCTGGAGGCGCCGGAGTATGCGGCGGTGGAGGAGCAGCTGGTGAGCGGCGCGGATGGGATCGGCTTTTTTACGGACAGTCTGCGGGAGTATGCCCAGGGAAGACTGGAGGAGTCGGAGCAGAGGACGTTCTACACCTTCTATCATTGTTATGCGGGGATGCCGCAGTACCGGGAACAGCTGGAATCTCTGATAGAGACGGCTTTTGCGCGTTACGAGGACACGCCGCTTGCCAAAGCAGTTACGGCGGCTCTGTACGGCGCTTCCCTCTTAAACAGCGTCAGCCGGCTGGAAAAATATGCCGCCTGTGCCTATGCCCATTTCTTCCAGTACGGGCTGCGGCTGCGGGAGCGGGAAGAGTACAGCTTCGAGGCGGTGGATATGGGCAATCTGTTCCATGGGGTGTTGGAGATTTTCGGGGATAAGCTCTCAGAGTGCGGCTACACCTGGCTGGACTTTCCGGAGGAGGAGGGTAGAAAGCTGGTGGCACAGGCGCTTTCGGCTTACGCTGCCGTCTGCGGGGAGACGATCCTCTACAGCAATGCCAGAAATCAGCATCTGCTGGGCCGGCTGGAGCGGATCTTAAACCGCACGGTGCAGACTCTTCAGACCCAGCTTAAGAAAGGACAGTTTTTACCGGAGGCCTTTGAGGTGTCCTTCGAGGCGCTGGAAGATCTGGATGCCTTCAACATCGCGCTTGGCGGACAGGAGAAAATGCGCCTGCGGGGCAGGATCGACCGGGTGGATACCTGTGAGACTGAGGACAGAGTCTATGTGAAGGTCATCGATTACAAATCCGGAACGAGGCGTTTTGATCTGGCGGCGCTCTACTATGGACTGCAGCTGCAGCTAGTGGTCTATATGAATGCGGCGGTGGAGCTTGTAAAGAAGAAGCATCCGGACAAGGAGGCGGTGCCCGCCGCCATGCTCTATTATCGGGTAGCCGATCCGATGGTGGAGGAGACAGAGGGTATGACGGCGGAGCAGGTCAATCAGCAGATTTTGCGGGAACTTAAGATGACTGGAGTGGTCAATAAAAATGACGAGGCTGTCAAAATGCTGGATGGAGAATTCACGGATAAGTCCGATATTCTCCCGCTGGAGCGAAAAAAAGACGGCAGCTTCTCCGCCGCATCGAGTGTCATTTCGGAAGAGGATATGCAGACAATTTCAAATTATGTAAACCACAAGATCAAGCAGATCGGAAGGGAAATCCTGGATGGGACTATTTCGGTCAATCCCTGTGAGATGGGAAGTGACCGGGCCTGTACCTACTGTGCATACAAGAGCGTCTGTGGTTATGACGTCGGGACAGAGGGGTATCCGGTGCGGAAGCTTAAGAAGCTGAGCGCCGGGGAAGCGCTGGCGCAGATGCAAGAGGAAATCGAAGCGGCAGAGCAGGGACAAGAAATATAAAAAGAAAAAGAAACGAGGCGCAGTATGGGAATTACATTTACTGAAACTCAGCAGCAGGTGATAGATACCAGAGGCTGCAATCTTTTAATATCGGCGGCGGCGGGTTCCGGCAAGACGGCGGTTCTGGTGGAGCGGATCGTGAAGATGGTGTGCGACGGGGAAAATCCTGTGGATATTGACCATCTTCTGGTGGTGACCTTTACCAATGCGGCGGCGGCACAGATGCGGGAGCGAATCAGTCTCGCTCTGAATGAGAGGCTTTCTCAGGATCCGGAAAACGAGCATCTGCAGAGGCAGACCACATTGCTCTACAACGCCCAGATCACTACGATCGACAGCTTCTGTCTTTTTGTGCTGCGCAACCAGTTCCACACCATAGGGCTGGATCCGGGCTTCCGGATTGCGGAGGAGGGAGAGATGAAGCTTCTTCGCGAGGACGTGCTGGCGCAGGTGATCGAGGACGCTTATGCCAGAGAGGAGCCGGATTTTTTGCACTGCATGGAATATTTCAGCGTGGGCAGCAGGGATGAGGCGGTGGAGAAAGAAGTGTTAAAGCTTTATGATTTCGCCATGAGTATGCCTTTTCCGGAGCAGTGGCTGCAGGAGCGCAAGGCGGATTACTGTATGGACGGAGGCGGGGCCGCCGATTCGGATTCGCAGTCCTGTGATTTTTTTGGGTTTCCCTGGATGACGGAGCTCATGAAGCACGTGAGACTGCTTTTGCAGGGCTGTGTGGAGAAGCTGCAGGCGGCGGTATCGCTCTGCGGGGAGCCGGACGGACCTTATCCTTATGCGCCCCTTCTGGAGCGGGAGTCAGAGATGGTGGAGAAGCTGTTTCTGGCTTGCGGTGGAGAAACGACGACAGAGAGGACAGAGGGGAACACAGAGGAAGCGGTTATACTTGACTACGACACTCTCTGCGCCGCCTTCGATGCAGTGCAGTTTGAACGGCTGCCCGCCAAGCGGGATGACGCGATCTCTCCGGCGAAGCGGGAAATAGCAAAAGGCCTGCGGGATGAAGTGAAGGGCATCCTGTCAGATCTGCGGACACAGTTTTTTGCCGGCTCGGCAAAACAGGTGGAGAGACAGATGGCGGCCTGCGGCAGGGCGGTGAAGGCGTTGGTAGATTTGACGCTTGCTTTTAAGGAAGCCTTTGACGGAGCGAAGCGGGAGAAGAATATTCTGGATTTTGACGATATCGAGCATTTTGCCCTGCAGGTGCTTGTGAAGGAAGAAGGGGGAAAATGTGTCCCCACGGAGACAGCGTTAGCCTATCGGGATTCTTATCAGGAGATTCTGATCGACGAGTATCAGGACAGCAATCTGGTACAGGAATATCTTTTATCCTGCATCAGCGGAGAATCGGAAGGCCGGTCCAACCGCTTTATGGTGGGAGATGTGAAACAGAGTATCTATAAGTTCCGGCT
>CAZUZZ010000119.1:0-5721 GCA_964625055.1 uncultured Bacteroides sp.
CGCCAAAAGGTTCGTCTCCTCCGCCACATTCGTGATCTCCTCGTTGTTTTCCTCCAACTTCACGAGCATACCCTGAATCCTGTCTAACGCTCCGTTGAGCTGGTCACAGAATTTGACCACATCCGCCATGGATGTCGAGATACCTGTACTCTCCTTCGCATTGTTGTTGTTACCCTGAGACATTTCTCCAATGGAACCGTCAAGGCTTTCAAAATCTACCTTCAGCTCTGCCAACAGTCCTGCGATCATGTCATTCTTTTGCTGCATCTCAAGGTTCTTGCCTTCCACCTCGGAAGCCATCTCTCTGGCAACCACGTTCTCCTTCTCCACCTCGCTCTTCACGAACTGGATACAGTTATTCTTATTGTTGCAGCCGTTATGAATGGCTGTCGCCATATCCCTACAGGTATCATACCCGCAGGCGGAACAATTGATGGCTCTCTCTGTCTCCGTATGCTTCTCCATGGATACAAAGATTTCGTTCATCTCCGACTGGCTCGGCTGCTTCACTTTCAGACCGTTTGACTTATCGCTGTAATGTCTGATAAAGTCGTTGATGTCCAGATCCTTAAACTGCTTATTGAGTTTGGCAAGTCTCTGTTTCGGAGTAAGGCTCCTGCTGAACGCATGGCTTCTGTCGCTCTTCTTGCTGGCCTCTCTGATCTTATGAAGCTCATAGAGCGTATCATCCGAATGCGTCTTCTCCTCCTCCACGCCGGGGCCGTAGATACATCCCTTCGCACAGTTCAGCGCATCCACCATAAACGGCAATTCTTTCTTGCCCAGCACTCTCTTCTTATAGTCCTCTAAAAACTCATAGGCGTGCTTCTCGCCCTCGATCTGTCTGATAAAAATATCTTCTCCGCAGAACCAGTAGACATTCTCTTTGAGTCCGCCGGGCATCGGGTATATGGATCCCAGACCGTACTCGATCTCATCCGTCACCGCCGGACCGGAAATGCCGTTCGCTCTCACATACTGCATCAGATGGTCAAATGTCACATTATAGGATACATATCCGCCACAGTTGGGATCGTCGATCTCATTCTTCTTCGCGATACAGGGACTGATAAAGGCAAGCTTGTCCGCCACCTTCATATACTTCTTCACATAAACCGCGCCGCACATCATCGGAGAATGGATCGGCATCAGACTGGGTATCAGCTCCGGAATATATTTCTCTATGTATCCCACCACCGCGGGACAGGGCTGTGAGATTGCCCCGGTGAAGTTATGTTCCGTAATGTACTTAACGTAACCCCATGTCGTGATATCCGCACCAAAGCTGATGCTGATAATGCGGTTCACGCCCAGTTTCTTCAGACCGCCCAGAACCGTAGCGTACTCTCTCGGATAATTCGCCAAAAAGGCCGGTGCCAGGAGCAGCGAGATTTTTTCCCCCTTCTTCAGATCCTCGAAAAACCTCTCCGTATCGTCATTGAAGCTTCTTGCACCATGAGCACAGACATCAAAGCAGGCGCCACAGCTGACACACTGCTTACCATCCACAACGATCTTATTCTTGCCATTTTCTTCCACTGCATGGTTTGCTGTCAAAACCGGGCAGGCAGAAATACATTTGTTACACCCTACACAATTTTCATTGGTATATACCAATGCATCTAACGGTTGATTTGCCATTGTTTCCTCCAAGCCTATGTATTTTTGTACCCTATATTGTGCTTTTATACTCCCCTATATACCATACTTATTCTTATTATAGCACATCAACCATAAAAAACAAACCCTTATTCTTGCTGTTTAAATCTGGGAAATCACAAAAATATCATAGATTGCCTTGATCGCCGTCTCAAAATCGGCATTGGCCACACCGATGATGATATTTAACTCGCTGGAGCCCTGATCGATCATCTTGACATTGACATTCGCGTGCGCCAGCGCAGAGAAGATCCTGCCCGCCGTACCACGGGTAGATTTCATACCACGCCCCACCACCGCAATAAGCGCCAGATCCGCCTCTATATCAATCGAATCCGGGTCTGCCAGTCGATGGATGCCGGCAACGACCTTCTGCTCCTTATGCATAAATTCGTCCTGATGCACAAAGACAGTCATTGTATCGATGCCGGAGGGAACGTGCTCAAAGGAGATACCGTTCTCCTCAAATGCCTGCAGCACCTTACGCCCAAAGCCGATCTCCGCATTCATCATATCCTTCTCTATATTGACCGCGCAGAAGCCTCTCTTACCGGCGATACCGGTGATGACATACTTCGACTTCTGGCAGGTGCTCTCCACGATCCATGTGCCGCTGTCCTCCGGCGCGTTGGTATTTCGGATATTGATTGGGATCCCCTCGCTCCTGACCGGAAAGATAGCGTCCTCATGCAGGACCGTCGCCCCCATATAAGACAACTCGCGCAATTCTCTGTATGTAATCGTCTCGATACCCTGGGGCTTATAGATGATCCGGGGATCTGCGATCAGGAAGCCGGAAACATCCGTCCAGTTCTCATATACATTCGCCTTGATAGCCCTTGCCACGATGGAACCCGTAATATCAGAACCGCCTCTGGAAAAAGTCTTTACCGTGCCATCCTCATAAGCGCCGTAGAAGCCGGGGATAACCGCCGACTCCACCCCCTCAAGCCTCTCTCTCATCAGACGGTTTGTCAGCTCCGCATCATGCTCTCCGTCCGCTCCGAAACGGATCACTGTAGCCGCATCTATAAATTCAAACCCAAGATACTGCGCCATGATGATACCATTTAAGTATTCACCTCGTGAAGCCGCATAGTCCGGCCCCGCCTTCTCCCGAAAGTTTTTTTCGATGATCTTAAATTCTTTATCCAGAGAGAGCTTCAGGGAAAGTCCCTCTATGATCTCCTGATATCTGTCCTTGATCTCCTGCAGCTTTTCTGCAAAATCCTGCCCATGCTCTGCCAGATCATAGCAGGCATAAAGCATATCCGTGACCTTCGTATCATCGGAGGATCTCTTGCCGGGTGCGGAGGGCACTACAAATTTGCGTTCTCTGTCCGCACGTATGATTGCTCCTACCTTTTTAAACTGTTCTGCACTCGCTAAAGAGCTCCCGCCAAACTTGACTACCTTGTTCATATCTTTCACTCCTGTTATGCCATGATCCGGATCCTGTTCAGGCACCCGCCGATCTTCTCGATCTTTTCGTCAAACTCTTTCTCTGATATCATCTGCGTCATAAAGGCAAACTCTTCCGCGATGCCCACGCTCACCTCGGCAAGCGCACCGAAAATTTCCATCGCCGCATCCCGCTTGTCCGCAGACACTCTGACAAAGAATTTCCGCTTCGCGCGCCCGATATCCGCCACTTCCACTTTTTCCTCATCCCAGAAGCACATGATCGTTTTCCCCTGATGTCTGGCACAATCCACCACATCGGAGACCACCGCGCTGGCCGTGGGCAGCTTGCCTGCGCCGCGTCCATAATACATGGAATCTCCCAGCATATTTCCGTGCACATACACTGCGTTAAAAACATCGTTCACGCTGTAGAGCGGATGTTCTCTGGAGATCAGGAAGGGCGCCACCATGGCAAAGAACCCTTCTTCGGCATCCCGGCTGACCGCCAGAAGCTTTACGGATTTATTCATCTGCTTCGCATATTTGAAATCCGCGGCAGAGATCTTAGTGATCCCTTCCGTATAAATATCTTCATAACACACATTTTTTCCCGACATCAGAGAGGAGAGGATGGCGATCTTACGGCAGGCGTCATAGCCTTCCACGTCGGCCTCCGGATTTCTCTCGGCATAGCCCTTCTCCTGGGCCTCCTTCAGGACATCTTCAAAATCAGCGCCCTCTCTGTCCATCTTCGTGAGTATATAATTGGTGGTTCCGTTCAGAATGCCCGTGATGCTGTCAATATGCTCGGCCGTCAGGGAATAATTGAGCGGACGTATGATCGGGATGCCTCCGCCCACACTGGCCTCAAAGAGATAATTACAATGATGCTCCCTGGCGATCTTTAACAGCTCCGGTCCGTGTGCCGCCACCAGCTCCTTATTGGAAGTACACACGCTCTTTCCCGCAAGAAGCGCCTGCTTCGTAAACTCATAGGCCGGTTTCGTGCCGCCCATGGTCTCGCAGATAATGACCACATCGGGATCCTCCAGAATCATATTGTAGTCATGCACTACCTTACTCTCGTAGGGGTCTCCCGGAAAGTCTCTCAGGTCTAAAATATATTTGACTGCAAGCTGTTCTCCCGCTTTTTTATTGATATCAGCCTTATTTGTCTCAATCACTTCCACAACACCGCTTCCCACGGTGCCGTATCCTAATACCGCTATCTGAATCATACGAACCTCCAAGTGTGTTTTTTCAAACAGTTCCTCTTCCCGTGTCAGAATCCATTATATCAGCGGATATTTATCCGTCAGGGTCTTTATGATGGCCTGCGCCTTGCCTATGCCTGCCTCGCCCTCCTTAATGACAATAGAGATGGCCTCCGCCACCTGTTCCATATCCGCTGTGTTCAATCCGCGGGATGTAGCCGCAGGCGTACCCAGACGGATACCGCTCGTCACAAAAGGCGACTTCGGATCGTTAGGGATCGTATTCTTATTGGCAGTGATATGCGCCTCGTCGAGAAGCTTCTCCACCGCCTTACCCGTCAGATCATAGGTAGTCAGATCAACCAGCATGAGATGATTGTCCGTTCCGCCGGAAACGATCCTGATATCTCTCGCCTGCAAAGCCTTGCAGAGCGCCTGCGCGTTGTCGGCAACATTCTTCATATATACCTTAAACTCGTCGGACAACGCCTCCTTAAAGCACACGGCCTTCGCCGCGATCACGTGCATCAGAGGACCGCCCTGGATGCCCGGGAAAATAGCCTTGTTAAAGTTATACTTATCCGCCACCTCCTGGCTGGACATGATCATGCCGCCGCGGGGGCCTCGAAGGGTCTTGTGAGTGGTGGTGGTAGTCACATGAGCGTAGGGAATGGGACTTGGATGAAGACCCGCTGCCACCAGACCTGCAATGTGCGCGATATCCACCATCAACACCGCGCCCACCTCATCCGCGATCTCTCTGAACTTCTTAAAATCTATGGTTCTGGCATAGGCGGATGCCCCTGCCACGATCATCTTGGGCCTGCACTCCTGCGCAATTTTTCTCACATTATCGTAATCGAGGAATCCATCATCATTGACTCCGTAGGGAACACAGTTAAAATATTTGCCGGACATATTGACCGGTGAGCCATGGGATAAGTGTCCGCCATGATCCAGATTCATACCCATAAAGGTGTCGCCAGGCTCCATCACCGCAAAGAACACAGCCATATTCGCCTGTGCGCCGGAATGGGGCTGCACGTTGACATACTCACAGCCAAAAAGCTCTTTTGCGCGTTCTCTGGCCAGATCTTCCACCACATCCACGCACTCACAGCCGCCGTAATATCTCTTCCCGGGATAGCCTTCCGCATATTTGTTTGTGAGGGGACTTCCCATAGCCGCCATAACCGCCTTACTCACCCAGTTTTCGGACGCGATCAACTCAATATGAGAGTTCTGTCTGTTCTGCTCATCCAATATAGCCTGCGCAATCTCCGGATCTGCCTGTTTTACTTCGTCAAATGAATACATTCCTCGCTCCTGCCTTTCTAAAATACATCCGTATTTTCCTGATCTCATATAATCTCATATAAATAAGGGCAATTTCAAAACAATATTATAAGGTATTATGCTATGTAATGCAAACAAAATTTATGAC
>CAZUZZ010000120.1:0-2985 GCA_964625055.1 uncultured Bacteroides sp.
ATCTCTTTACTGAAATAATTCCGCCGTCTTTTTCATCCGCTCGGCAATCTTTACGCCGAAGGGACAGCGGCTCTCACAGCTTCGGCAGCCGATGCACGCATCCGCACCGCATTCCAGCGCAAGATAATGGGCTTTCACCGTGGCGGGGATCTCCGGCTGCATAACCGCCAGGTCATAATATTTATTTACCATGGCAATATCGATCTTTGCGGGACAGGGTTTGCAGTGACCGCAGTAGGTACACTCCCCCTGCCCGAAGGTATGACGGGGCGCACCCGCCAGAATGCTGGCATAGTCCTTCTCCTCTGCCGAGGCGCTCTCGTAGGCCGCTGCCTGCTCCACGTGCTCCGGTGTATCATAGCCTGCCAGAACGGAAGCCACCGCCGGTCGTGTCAGGCAGTAATGGATGCACTGCACCGGCGTCAGCGCCACGCCGAAGGGCGACCGTTTCGCGTCAAACAGCCGTCCGCCCGCATAGGGCTTCATCACGGTGAGCCCCACGTCATTCTGCTCACACAGCTTGTACAGTTCGACTCTGAAGGGATCGATGCCCCCAAGCCCGTCCTGATATTCCTCCGCAAAGTAATTGTCAAGATCATCTGTAGGCGGCAAGAGATCAAAGGCCGGATTGACGCTGAACAGGATCATCTCCACAATACCGCTCTCCACCGCCTTCTTCGCTATAGCGGGATTGTGTGTGCTCATGCCGATATGGCGGATCTTCCCGGATGCCTTAAGCTCCTTTACATACTGCAGATAGGGGCCGTTTATGGCCTCCTCCCAATCGCTCTCCTGGTCAATGAAATGGATCATTCCCAGATCTATGTAGTCGGTCTGCACACGGGTGAGCAGATCCTCAAAAGCCTCGCGGCACTTATCCACGTCACGGCTGCGGACATACTGCCCGTCCTGCCAGGTGGAACCGATATGCCCCTGGATGAACCATCGCTCCCGTCTGCCTGCAAGCGCTTTCCCGATATTTGTGCGTACACCTGGCTCCGACATCCAGCAGTCCAAAATATTGATCCCCAGCTCCTCCGCGCGGTCTATCAACACTTTACACTCCTCGTAGTTGTGACGCTCCAGCCATTCTCCTCCAAAGCCGATCTCACTCACCATCAAGCCGGTCTTTCCCAATCTGCGATATTGCATATGACACCTCCTGGCATTTTAATAACATCCGCTATTTTATTATTTCCATGTAAAATCATCCGGCGTTATGCCGTTAAAATTAGCGGCAGGCACGATATCGCCTAATATGAGCGATTCGTAGGCGGCATCCAACTTTTGGATCGTCCCCGCCGATAACTGATTTCTTCCCTCCGCACTGATATAGCCCGTAGACCCCGTATCGGCCTGAAGCGTTACATTCCCGCCTCCAAAAAAGCCGACGGAGATCGCATTCAATGTCCTCTCCACATCATTATGCATCACCTTAACGGCGGAAGTCAACATGACGTTTCGATTCCCGTCGGCGCCGTCATCATACTGATCAATATCACATCCGATGTACCAGACGCCTTCCGCCTCCTTCACCGCTGCCAGGACACCGCTTCCGGCGTCGCCGGCCGCTGTAAAGATAACGTCAACGCCCTCTGCGATCAAAGCGCGCCCTATGACCTTTCCGGTCTCCAGATCGGCAAAAGAACCGATATAGTTACCGCCCACATCAGCGCCGGTAACATCCGTTCCCGCATAGGCGGGAAGCTCTATGATCTCAACATTTTTCCCTTCCGTCCCGTTCACATACTTCACGCCGCACTCAAAGCCGTACTGATAGTTTACGTTGGAGGGATAGGCAAAGCCGTTTACGACAGCCACCTTATCAGCCTTTGTCTCAAGCGCCGCCGCCATTCCCGCAAAAAAGCCGGATTCCTGCTCCGCAAAACACATCGCAAAAATATTATCTACCTCCACCTCATTGCCATCCGCATCCGTAGGGAAGGTATCTACCAGAATAAACTTAACATTCGGATTTTTCTGCGCGATCTCGGAAATCCCCGCAAACTGGAAACCGCAGCATACGATCACATTATAATCCGCCACAATATCCGCTACTGCCGCAATAGCCGCCGCCGTATCGCCGGTAGTCTCCTGTACAGGCTTTACCGTTGCACCCGGATGGGATTCTATAAAAGCCAGGATGCCGTTATAATTATCTTCATTAAAAGAGTGGTCATCTACTCCTGCGGGGCTGCTGACGATCGCGATCTTCATGCCTTCCCCCGCGCTCTCCGCCGTCACTCCCCCGTCGGTCTTTTCCATCGCAGCGTCACTCGCCGAATCTCCACAGGCGGTCACGGAAAGAACCATGACAGACGCCAGAAGAAGTGACAATATCTTTTTTCTCATAATCATTTCCTCCCGAAATTATATTTTAAAGAACGCTACGTCCCGCTCAAGATCATCCGCAATATCCTTCAGATCCTTTGACGCATCTGCAAGCAGAGTGATCGTCGCATTCAGCTCCTGCATCGACGCATTGGTTCCCTCTGCCGATGCCGTATTTTCTTCTGCTACGGCGGACAGATTCTGTATCACATCGACGACCTTGACTCTTGCCTCATCACACTCCTTGGTCTGCTCATAGATCTGCTTGGTTTCCCTGATAGAGGTTTCGATCTTCTCACTGACCTCGGCGAATTTTTTCTTTGTCTCCTCCAGCTTTCTCTGCTGTTCTACAATGATCTCTCCCGCCTCTGTCATGACCTCAACAGACGCTTTGGAATCCTCAGCCAGCTGTTTTATGATGTCTTCGATCGTCTTGGCGGAGCTGTTGGAATCCTCGGCCAGTTTGGATATCTGTGAAGCTACAACGGCAAATCCCCTGCCGGCTTCTCCCGCTCTCGCCGCCTCGATATTGGCGTTCAATGACAACAGGCTGGTCTCACTGGCGATCGCGGTGATCAGGTTGACAGAATCCTGAATCTTTCCGACAGACTCATTGGTCGTATTTACGGAAGCGTCTATTTTCCTGATCGCCGC
>CAZUZZ010000120.1:2995-5718 GCA_964625055.1 uncultured Bacteroides sp.
TGATGATCCGCTCGGATTCATTATCCGCCTCTCTGATCTCCATGGATATACTGTCCAGCTCCTGCACGCCCGTGACGATCTTTTCGATCATGGAACCGATAGTCGTAACCTGCATGGTTGCCGACTCGATATCCTCCGCCTGAGTCTGGGCGCCCTTGGCGATATCACTCACCGCATGGCTGATCTCCTCCACCGTAGCGCCGGTCTGGGACGCAACGGATTCCAGAGAGTCGCTTGACTGAATCAAATTGTCGGTTTTTTCCTTAATACCGCCGACCATGCTCTGAAGCTTTTCTGCCAGACCATACATGGAAGCGACCATCACACCGATCTCATCCGTCCTCTTCTTCGCCACTGTGCTAAGCTTCTCCGCCCCCTCGCTGAGCTCCACCCGCAGATTGCCGTCAGAGATACTGCCAAGCATACCGCCGACCCGGACAACGATAGCAGCGATTCCTCTGACAAGAAACGTACAGACCACCAGCGCCACTACCAGAATAACAAGAGAAATAAACACGATCCCTGTAATTTTGGTCCGGATCGTCGCATCCACATCCTCCGACGGCTGCCCGGCAAAAACCATACCTACAACAGAACCCTCTCTGTTCCTTACCGGTTTATAATAGGCATAATAATTCTGATCATTGATCACAATGCTGTCTGTGCTGTATTCTTCTCCGCCTTTCAATACGTGTTCAACAACCACATCCGGCGCTTTTGTCCAAAGCATCCTGTTTCCGGATTGGTCGATCAGAGAGGTAGCCACCCTCACATCTCCATAAAACAGGGTAACGTCCGTATCCTCCCCCAACGTATAGCTGTCAATGATATCCTCGTGCGCCGTGATATTATAATCCCCTTTATAGAGCAGATACCCTTTCACACGATACTCACCCGGATCGATCGCATCGTAGGATGCAGAAACCGATTGACACACGAGGGACAGCCCCTTCATGACTTTCTCCTTCATCCCGTTCTGCAGCGCATTGATGGAATAGACCGCTAGGATAACATCTGCACAAATGATCGGCAGCGCACACATTAAGATCAGTTTCGCTAAGATTCCCAAACCCTTTTTCTTTTTTCTCTCCATAGTAATATAACGCCCTTTCTCTTTCTATAAGCCGTAATACATAAAATTACTATATCAGACCAAAATAAAATAACAATTGTCACGGTATACTTCGCACTCTTTTCGGTATAATTTGCAGTTTTCATCAAGATACCGTTGTATATTTTAAAAAAGTCTTGCTTATTACACAAGGAGCATAGTAAAATATAGATATATATAGTATCGAATCGGAAATTCGTACATCCTTTTTCGGGGAAGGAGTGAATTCTATGGGAATTGGCAGCGTAACATCGTCGAACAGTATGTCAGTCATGCAGATGACTACGGCAGCTGCACCGGATGCAAAGAGCAAAAAGATTCAAGATGAAATTACAGACGTAGAGCGGGAGCTGCAAAAAGTATCTTCCAATTCGGAGCTTTCTTATACCGAGAAAACAGATGAGCGGAAGACACTTCAGAAAGAAATATCCAGTCTCAATACCAAACTGGATCAGCGTCAGGAGGAACTTCTCCGTTCACAGAAAAGGGAGAGTATGCTGGCGGAGCTTCGGGGAGATCAGAAACCGCAAAAAGAGGACGATGATTCTCAGCCCTGGTCTCAGGGAGCTATTATAGCCAGCACGGAGGACGGCACTGTAGTCTTGAAGGAAGACGCGCGGCCGATCGAAGCACAGGCGAATGATTCCGAAACGGTGCAGGCTGTGAAATCCGAAGCAGAAACCGATGCGGAAGAAGAGGTAAAAGCCGCAGAAACCGATGCGGAAGAAGAAGTAAAAGCCGCAGAAAACGATGCAGATACAGATGTCCCCCCGTCCCGCGATGAGATGCGTGCCATGGTATCGGCAGACACTTCCGCCCAACTGGCAAGCCGTCAGGGCACGATCATAGCCAAAACCGAGGATGGCATCGCTATCTTAAAGGGAGAAATAGCGCAGGACGAGCGGCGCGGCATCAATACGGAAAGAAAACAGGCAGAGCTCGAGAAGATGGAAAAACAGCAGGAAAGGGCGACGGCATTCCAGTTCTCTGTATTAGGTAATGCGGCGAGTCCGGCAGTCGAGACGAATGCCGCCGGAATTGAAAAAGCGACACAGGATGATACAGCGAATAGCGCTTATACCACTGCGATCAGGGCATCACAGGAAGAGCAGACGGCGCAGCAGAGATTTCAGGTCTCTATCGCATAATTGTAATTTAAAAAGAACCTTGATGACAATGACATTGTCGTCAAGGTTCTTTTATTATTTCTGCAGCACATTTTTCAAAGTATCCATTAAGTTTTCAATATCAATCGGCTTCGCGACATGATCGTTCATTCCGGCTTCTATTGCATTCTTCCTGTCTTCATCGAAGGCGTTCGCCGTCATCGCTATGATCGGAACTGCCGACTTCGCGGAATCCTCCAGCGCCCGAATCTGCCGTGTGGCCTCATAACCATCCATGACGGGCATCTGAATATCCATCAGGATCAGTTCATAGGTGCCTGCATCCACATTTTTGACTCTGTCCACGGCTTCTGTTCCGTCATTTACGGTATCGACTACAAATCCCACACTACTCAGGATTTCCTGTGCAATTTCCTGATTGATCTCATTATCCTCCACCAACAGTATCTTCCTGCCGGTAAAGAAATCTTTCAGGTTCTCCTCCT